>CBFDDY010000005.1:0-26724 GCA_965603705.1 uncultured bacterium
CTAATAAATGTTTGCCAACTGCCTGCTGTCTTTTCTGCTTTTCCTGTTTTATCTGCTTTTTTCTGCTTTTAAGGCCTGGGCCGCCCTGGCCCCAATTAACTTTTTAAGTTCTTCCAGGGGAGCTTTTTTTATATCATCTATACTCTCGTAATGGCTTAAAAGAGCTGCTTTCCGCTTTGGGCCGATGCCTGAAATATTATCCAGCTCAGATACGGTGCTCTTTTTTTCTCTTCGCTTGCGGTGGAAATCAAGCGCGAAGCGGTGGGCTTCATCCCTGATATTTTGAAGGAGTCGTAAACCAGGGGAAGTTTTATCCAATCTAAGACCATGGGGGTATTTTTGACAATAAATAAGCTCTTCTTTCTTTGCCAATGCTAAGAGAGGAAGTTTAGTAAGGTTTAATTTTTTTAGAGCCTTTTCAGCGGCCTGAAGCTGACCTTTCCCCCCGTCAACCAGGATAAGGTCAGGTTTAGGACCTATATTTTTTAAGACTCTGGCATATCTACGTAAAATGATTTCTTGTATGCTTCCTACATCATCCGGTCCACTAATAGATTTGATCTTGTATTTTCGGTAATCGCTCTTAAATGGTTTAGAATTAACAAATACTGACATAGAGCCTACTGAATCCTGCCCTCCTGTATTGGAAATATCAAATCCTTCTATACGTAGAGGGAGATTTTTTAATCCGAGAGTCTGTTTAAGTTCTCTAAGGGGCTGGTCTTTTTCTGTCTTTTTTTCAAACAAAAAAGCTGCATTACGGTTGGCCAGCTTAATAAGTCGCATATTTTTTCCTTTTTTGGGGCAGGATAGGTGCACTTTAGCATTTTTTCTCTTCTCGATTATTTCTTTTAAATGGGGGAGTGCATCCGGTTCAAAAGGAAGCAGGATCTTTTCCGGAATTTCCTGAGACAAGCAATAATAATCGCCTAAAAATTTTGAGATAATCTTTTTATTGTTTTCTTCTGATTGGAGAGGGAGGATCCGGTGCTCTGATTCGATAACCTTCCCTTTTCGCATCCTGAAAAGATATATTCCTACTCTGTCATCAATACGGGCATAACCTAATATGTCTTTGTTCTCTGATTTAAGTGAAATTAATTTGGGCCGGTCTTTGATCTGTTCGAGGGTTAAGATAAGGTCGCGGTAATATTTGGCATCTTCGAATTCCAGATGCGCGGATGCTTTATGCATCTTTTCTTTTAAAACTTGGTCAAGTTTTTTTACTTTCCCTTCCAGAAACATTTGAGCATTAACAGCTCTCTCCCTGTATGAGGTTTCTGTTATATATCCTACACATGGGGCTGAACAAAGGTCGATGTCATAATCTAAACAAGGTCTTTTTCTTTTTCCAGGTATCTTTTCCTGACATGACCTTATGCCGAAATATTTATTCAATATATGAATGGTTTTCCGAGCTTGATGAGCAGGGCTAAAAGGACCAAAGTACTTGGATTTATCATGGGCTGCTTTGCGCGTAAGATATATTCCCGGGAATTTTTCCGTTATGGTCAATTTCAGATAAGGGAAACTCTTGTCATCTTTTAAGCGCAGGTTAAATTTGGGTTGGTACTGCCGGATGAAATTATTTTCCAGGAAAGCAGCTTCTCTTTCCGAATCAGTTAAGATATAGTCAATTTTACTGGTTTCATTTAGTATATTTAATACTTTTGAATCTGAGGTGGTTTGAAAATATGATTTTACCCGTTCTTTCAAGGAATTGGCTTTTCCTATATAGATCACCTTTTCTTTCTTGTTTTTAAAAAAGTAGATACCAGGCTTTTTAGGAAATTTCTCGACTGTAAATCTAATTAAGTTATTTTTATTCAATTTCTAATTCCCTCAGTTGAAGCTGTTTTAATTCGTCCCTGAATTTAGCCGCTTTTTCAAATTCTAAGTTCTTGGCTGCTTCTCCCATAAGTTTTTTTAGCTCTTCTATTTTTTGTTTTCTTTTCTTCGGGGAAAAATAAATATCTTTGTCCTCGGCTATTTTAGGATAGTTAAAATAATCACGCTCATATAAACTCTGCAGGATCTCAGTTGTGTCCTTTTTAATTGAACTGGGCGTGATTCCATGTTTTTTGTTGTATTCCTGTTGGATCTTACGGCGTCTTTCTGTTTCTGTTATGGCCAGCTTCATTGAATTTGTCATTTTGTCAGCATAGAGGACAGCTCTTCCGGAAATATTTCGGGAAGCACGACCGAAAGTCTGGATCAGGGAAGTAGAAGAGCGCAAAAAACCTTCTTTATCTGCATCTAAAATTGCCACTAATGATACTTCCGGCAAGTCAAGCCCTTCTCTCAGAAGGTTTATTCCGATCAGGGCATCATACTTTCCTTTGCGAAGCTCCCAAAGTATTTTAACTCGCTCAAGTGTTTCGACATCAGAGTGTAAGTACCTGACTTTTATCCCAAGTTCATGATAATAACGGGAAAGGTTTTCCGCCATTTTTTTTGTTAAAGTCGTAACCAAAGTACGTTCATTTCTTTTTGCTTGTTTTTGAATCTCAGCTTTTAGATCATCGACTTGGCCTTTGCTGGAGCGGACTTCAATTTTTGGGTCAGTCAAGCCGGTTGGCCTGATAATCTGCTCTATTACTTTTGAGCCTGGAATATTTTTTTCATATTTTCCTGGAGTTGCTGAGACATAAAGCAAATGTTTTGTCTTTTTTTCAAATTCCTGAAAGTTAAGGGGACGGTTATCCAGGGCAGACGGCAGCCGGAAACCGTGTTCAATAAGCGTCTGTTTTCGGGAGCGGTCACCGTGATACATCCCCCCGATCTGGGGAATTGTGACATGTGATTCGTCGATAATAGTCAATAAATCCGGGGGGAAGTAATCAAACAATGTAAACGGCGGCTGTCCGGGTTTGCGTTGGCTGAGGTATAAAGAATAGTTTTCAATTCCGGGGCACCAGCCGAATTCCTCCAGCATCTCTAAATCGAAAAGAGTTCGTTCCTCGATTCGGTTTGCTTCAATTATTTTCCCCTTTCCTTTAAAGAAACGAATATGGCCTTCCAGCTCTTTCTCAATAGCTGATATGGAAAAATCCAGGATTTCGCGGGGAGTGGAAAAAAATGTTTTAGGGTAGATGATTACTTTGTCTGGAATAGAAAAAACTTTGCCAAGGATAGGGTCAATAAATGATATCCTGGAGATCTGGTTGTTTTTTATCTGGATACGGATGGCCTGGTCTTGATATGAGGGAAAAAGTTCGATAATATCTCCCCGGACACGAAAAGTATTTCTTTTAAACTCAATTTCCTGCCTTTCATACTGGATATTTGTGAATTTTCTCAGAAGTTGTTTCCGGGTGATGTTTTGCCCTATCTTGAGAACAAAGCTCATTGATTTATAGGTTTCCGGGGAGCCGATGCTGTAAATGCAGGATACAGATGCAATGATAATCACATCTTGTCTCCTAAAAAGCGCATTGGTGGCTCGCAGTCTTAGCCGGTCGATCTCCTCGTTAATAGTTACCTCTTTTGCGATATAGGAATTTGAGGCTGGAATATAAGCTTCTGGCTGGTAATAGTCATAGTAGCTTACAAAGTATTCAACCGCATTTCTAGGGAAATAGCGCCTGAATTCCTGATACAGCTGAGCAGCCAGGGTTTTATTGTGTGATATTATCAATACCGGCCGGTTGGCTTTTGCTATAATATTTGCCATTGTGAATGTTTTTCCGGAACCGGTCACTCCCATTAATATCTGATGGGGATAGTTATTAGACAGGCCTGTGCTTAGTTTGAGGATAGCCGCTACTTGGTCTCCTTTAGGCATATAGTCGGAGTGAAGTTTAAATTTTTTCATTGATTAATTGTGTAAATCCATTAACTCTAGAAGCTTATAATATCATTTATCGTGCTATATTCTCAATAAATTACTCATGGAACAACCAGATTGACAACAAACTTTTTTGTACATATAATATTTTATATTAGATGGAGGAAAATATGAAAAAATATTCTGCATTATTCGGACTTGTTTTAATTTTAGTTTGGATCAATTCTTGTGCTCCGACCGCGAGTGTAACTTCTTATGGTGGGCCCTCAATAAGTCAGGCTCAGGCCGAAAGATATGATGGGCCGAAAGCTAGGATTGCAGTAGGAGAGTTTACAGATAAAACTGCAAAAGGTGGGGGAGGATCAGGCGGCTGGATGAGAATGTGGGGATACAACTTTAAGAAGATCGGAGATGGAATGCAGGATATGTTGACAACAGCTCTTTTTAATACTAACCGTTATATTGTCCTGGAAAGAGCCCAACTGGGGGCAGTGCTGGACGAGCAGGACTTGGGAGCATCAGGAAGAATTAAAAAAGGAACTGAAGCAAAAATTGGTGAAGTATATGGAGCAGAATTATTAATTACTGCCGCAGTTACAGAATTTGAGGGCACAAAGCAGGCAGCTGGAGGAGGAACAAGGATACTTGGTGTAACTGTTGCTGGGGGAGCAAAAAAAGGCCATGTGGCAATTGATATTCGGATAATCGATACTAAGACTTCCCAGATCGTTGCTGCCACCAGTGTTGTAGGAGATGCCAAGAGTTTTGGCCTTGGTGGGGCAACTCGCATAGGTTCGATCCCGGTAGCATTGGGAGGATTAAGTAAAACTCCAATTGAACAAGCCATCCGAGTATGTATTCAGGAAGCTGTTAATTATATAGCAAGTCAGACACCGGCAGAGTATTATCGGCATAAATAAGAATCACTCAGATATAATTTTTAAGCTGCCTTTAAATTGGGCGCCTTCCATAATTGAAATGCGGGAGGCGGAGATATCGCCTGTCATTTGACCTTGGCTTTCTATTAAAACTTTGCCGGATGCTTGTATATTTCCGTTGACTGAGCCTTTTATGGTAATGTTTTTAATCCAAATATCAGCTGTAATACTTCCTTTTTCTTCAACGGTCATGTTGTGGTTTTTTAAATGTACATTACCTTGAAGTTTTCCTTGAATAATTAGGTCTTCTATTCCAGAGATATCGCCTTTAATAGTAAGATTGGGCCCAATGATTGATGCGTCTCGGGAAATACTTTCCTGGATGTTATCCTGATACGATTGGTTTGTCATTTGATTTGTTGTCCTGATTATAGATTTCCAGTTCACGTATGTCAATTGAAAGAATCATAATTGAAATCAAGAAACGATTGTTCCTTGACAAATTATGCCTTTGAATATAAATTTCTAAATTATATTTAAAAGAGTATTTTTTTAGGCGGACATAGCTCAGTTGGTAGAGCACGAGCTTCCCATGCTCGGGGTCGCGGGTTCGAATCCCGTTGTCCGCTCTTTAAATCCTAATTTGACCCTGACGTATCGATATTTTTTATGAATAGTCTTGGTGGACCTGGATTATTCACGAGTAAGCTATGACAAATACAGGAAATAGTAAAAGCGATGAGAATATGAAAGCTTGGGAATATATTATAGATAGCATTCCTTTACGAGGATCATGGAATATGGCAGTTGATGATTATCTCTTTCAATTGCTTACAGATACTCCAAAGACATATTTGAGGTTTTATTCCTGGAAAAAGCCTACAGTGTCTCTTGGTTACTCGCAAAAAAGAAGGGAGGTTGTAAATGAAGATTACTGCCGTGAACAAGGAATCGATATAGTACGACGTATAACCGGTGGAAAACTGGTTCTTCATAGCAAAGAAGTAACCTATTGTATTTGTTCTTCGGACAGAGAATTATTCACTAATACAATAAACGAGTCCTATAAGCGGATTTCTAAAGCCTTGATTTCCGGATTAAAAGCGATGGGAATGGCGCCCTATCTGGCAGAAACATCTAATCCAGCTTATCTAAAGGGAAATCTCCCTTGTTTTTCCTATCCGGCAAAAGATGAGATTAAGATTGCCGGGAAAAAAATCATCGGCAGTGCGCAGAAGAGGGTAGGAGATAAATTCTTACAGCATGGTTCTATCCCCCTTAAGGAGGATGATGAAAGGTTAAAGAGGATTTCCTGTTTGGCTAAGGGAAGAGAGAAAATCCGGATGATCCCTGTTTCAAATGCATTGGGCAGAGATGTTTACTTTGATAGTGTGGTCAGCTATTTAGCATCAGGTTTCTCCAAATATTTTAGCATAGAATTAAAGTCTAAAACCTTAACACAAAAAGAAAAAACCGCTATCGCGAAGATAGAAAAAAATCGCTATTTAAATCCTGAATGGATGAAAAGAAGATGAAATAAAATATATTTTCTTCGGATTGATTTTTTTGGGAGCAAGTGATAGCATTTAATATAAGAAAGTGGAAATTAAATGAACGAAGTAGAAGAACTGACAAATCTTGATATTAAAAAAGTCCCAAAATTAAAACCATTTGTTTATGATCATCTTCATAAAAATGTTTTGAAAAATCTGCATTTTGAGCTTGGAGCAGGGATGGTACTTTACCTGCTTTCGCCCTCTTATACAGTTATTAATCCTACTACTAATGAAGATATCCAGGAATTTATCACAAAAAAAACTGATACTCTAAATTATCTTAAAGAGTACATAATGCAGAATTTGACTATATATTCTGTTCTTTTGGATGTAAACAGTTATTTTATAGAACAGAATAACTTTCTTGTATTAGCTCGGCTTAGAGAAAGGGATTCTAATGGACGTTGTTATGAAATCAAGTTCTATACTCATACAGCTCGTGAATTAATGGGGAATTACAATGATAAGATTTATATCGGACGGGATTTTATAGATTTGTTTCAGTTCAAGCGAAAATATTTTGGAATAAAAGATTTTATAATATCGTTAAAGGACCAGAATGAAAGTTTATTGGAAAAAGCGGAAGAGAGGTTAAAAAAACCTGTTAAATATAAGTCATTTTTTCAAGAAATTAGCGAATATACAAATGACCTTCAGACTGAAAGTTTTCTTTTATTGCAATCTTTACCCCCCAGCCTAGATTTTTCGAAATTAAAAAAAGAAGATTTAATCGATATCAATGCCCAGTATCGAACTATTAACCACTATCTGATAGAACTTAGGGATGAAGTGGGTGAGTTTGAAAACTTGCTTTTTAAGAATGAAATGCGGTTTGTGCGTTATGTAACAAAATATAAAAAAGACCTTGCTAATCTTATCTCATACTTTAATATCAGGATAAACGGATTCCTTTCAGAAAAAATCTACAGCTGTAAATAGAGGGGAGTTCGCTTCACTCCTCTTCACTTATTTTCTTTTACCAGGATTGTAGCATAGCTTGTGGAAAGCCTTATGGCTTTACTTTGTTCCTTATCCATAAAGGCTTTGACAATTGAATTTCCGTTTGTTACCCGAACAGAAGGTTCTTCCGGAAGGTTCCACTGGATATCTCCGTGTTTTGTCTGAGCTTCAAATAAATATTGCTTCTTATCCGGCCATGAAAATATAATTCCTGAATAGGCAGCCTTAACTTCGATAGAATGGGTGAGAGGAGAAGGATCGAGTTTGATGTCTCCGTGAGATAATGTTATTGAAGTTTTCCCGGAAAAATCTTCTAGTGAAATATTTTTATAGGTTGTGTTTATATAAATATTGGCTGCTCTGATATATTTAGCATAGACACCGGTGCTTTTTCCTGTGATATTAAGGTCTCCCTCTATATTTTCTAATTCAACTTGACTGTAATGGTCGATTATCTCAATCCTTCCCCGGGTATCTTGAATATAGATCGGGGAGTGATTACCCTTGACTACAACTGGTCCCATATTGATCAGACTAATTTTTTCATAAGAACTTTCAATGTCAGCTGGGCCGGTTATGTTCTGTCCGAATATTTCAGAATGCGAGCCTTCAAGGATTAAAGTTTGAGACAGATCTTCAAGATGAACTTTGCCGTATCTGTGGGCGATCAAAGTGCTGCCTTTAATACCAGAGGCGCTGATTGAAGAATGTCGGCTTTCTAGCTGGCAGTCATATAGGACATTTTCTATATACACGTCCTGGTAACTATTTTGCAGAATAAGGTTTCCTTCAATATCGGTGGCGAAAACTTTCCCGTGTGTATTGTAGATCTCAGCATTGCCGGTATTTGAAGCTTTTACCGTTCCAAAGGAGTTTTTTATAGTAATATTCATCCCGAATGGGATTAAAATGCGGAAATCAGTCCTGAATCTTTTTCGTTTAAAATCGCTTCGATTTGTCGAAATGGTTATGTGGCGGTCCTCCTCGTTTATTATCATTCTCAGTCTGTCTGCAATTTCTTTTGCTTCTTCCGCATTCCTGCGTCTTATTTTCTTCTTGAAAAGGATCTGAATTTTATCTTGGTCGTTTCCTTCTATCGTTAAATCACCGTGAGCATTGATAATCTGTAGCTCTTGGGGAAAAGGGGGAGCCAGCTCCTGCGATTCCTGGAATGTGAATTCTTCATAGGAGAAGAAAAATCCATCATCCCAGTCAAAGGAGATATTGAGTTTTCCGGTTTGAGCGTGGTAGAAAAAAACTCCAGCTGCAATGATAAGGACTAAAAGAAAAACTTCTTTGAATTTCATTTTTTATTCTCGAATATTTTTACTGTTTTCGTTGCGGTCTTTAAGACCGAAATACAGCTTCCACCCGCCCCAGAAAATGAGGATTAAAGGCCAGAGTCTGGCACTGAAATCCCAGATACCGATGTCCATGTTATGAAAAAGGAAGATCGCTCCCAGAACGATCAAGATAACTCCCCATGCAAGCGGATCTCTTCTTCTCTGATCAGCCATTTTTTCCTCCATCAGTTTTCTTTTTTTCTGAGACAAAGTAGTCAGCTATGAGTTTTATACCAATTGCAATTACTATTACAGGCCAGAATTCCCACAGGGTGTTATAGTCTAAGATCTCGAAATTGGCTAAAAGAAGCATTCCGCCCAATAGAATAATGAATGCTCCCCAGAAGATTGAGCCGGATTTAACCATTTCTGGAATTTCTTCGATTTCTTCGATTACTTTTTCGTCCTGCTGTAAAAATCTGCGGTTTATGTTTTTTGCAATCTGAGCGGAATCAAATATCTGGTAGAAAATAAATCCAGCCAAGCATAATCCTAAGAATGGCTGATTGTGGCCGCTTGTCTGTAGAGTCACCAAGCCTGCGAAAATAAAAAAGTAAATCAGAGCTTTCCGGTATTGCCCATTATAAAGAGGGCCTACTCCGAAGGGAAAGAAAAAAGCTAAGACTCCGGCCAATCCCGGGGATTTTGGGAGTTTTTTAACAACGATTTTGTCTTCCATTTTATACCTCCAATAATATCATTAGTTTATTCCTCGTCTCCGCTTAAAGGATTTAGATTTTTAAGCGAAATTATAATATTGTCCTTATATTCACCCAGGGAATCGGTAAATGATTCTGCCCAGGCATAAAGTTTTTCAATCTGGCTGAATCCGAGATGCATCTGGCGGTTGACCGACCTGTTGATCTGATCACGGTTGGGATTAAATGCGTAGAAAGAGAACAAGGTAAGTAAAATGGTAGCAGCAGCCAAAACTGGTTGGAGCGAAGGACGAAGTAGAAAGTCAAATCTCAGCTTGAATCTATTTTTCTTTTCCGGTATTTGTCTGAGACGGTTGAATAGATCATGAGTTATTTCCACTTCAGGAAAATCTGAGAGTGATTTAATTGTCTCCTGCATAAATCCCAGAAGGCTTCGGCAGTGTTGACAGATATCCAAATGTGCTTTTACAGCCTTTCTTTCGTCTATAGGCAAGCTGTTTTCCAGATAAGGAGATAAAAGCTTCTCATAATGTTTACATTCCATTGCTTTCCTCCTTCTTTTCTTTGAGAGTTTTTGCAAGCAGTATTCTTCCTCGACTCACCCGGGATTTTACAGTTCCCAGGGGAAGGGACATTATCTCTGCGATATCATCATACTTTTTTCCTTGGATATCTTTTAGGATAACTACCATCCGGATATCCGGTGAAAGGTGGTCGAATCCTTCCCAGACTAATTTTTTGTTTTCTTTTTCCAAAATTCCTTCTTCCGGTCCTTTATAAGTGTCTGAAACCATGAGATGTTCGCTGAACTCGTCGCGGGATGTATTTTCCAGTTTTCTTTTTCGGTATTGGTCGATAAGGTAATTTCTGGATAGAGTCATAAGCCAGGCGTTAAAATTTTTACTGATATCGAACTTAGAAAGAGAATTATAGAGTTTCAGAAAGATCTCCTGGGTCAAGTCTTCAGCTGCCTGGTATGAGCCGGAGAACTGGTATGCTAGGTTGAAAATTCTTTTTGAGTGAGTATTAACCAGCATTTCCCAGGCTCCTTGTCTGCCTTCCAGACAGTTTTTTATAATTTTTTCTATTTCCACTTATCACACCTGTGTAGACGAGATTAAAGGAGAAAAAGTTCCATATACAATCATGTGTTTTTTTATTGTAATTATTCGCGGTAATATTTGTCAATGGTGAGGGATAGTCCACGGCCCTGTTGGATAACAGGAGTTCCCCTTTTTTAACTTACATGAGCTTAAGGACTAGGCATGGATAAATCCCGGAGAAAGCCATCCGGAACAACGCGGGCATGGTTCCTCGAGAGAATCTCGAGGAGAGCGTTGTGAGGACAGGAAGGGATTTCCCCGCTGGGGGAAATCCCTGTCTTTCGTAGGGACTTACCCATGTCAAGGCCTGCTGCTTAAGTATGTAAAAAAAATGGGGGAACTCCCCGAAAATTCTTGACTTAAAATGATTTCTATGAAAATATAAATTTCTCTTAATGCAAGCCCAAGTATTAAAAAAGCAGCCAGGAATTTACATAATATTTAAATATCTATCAGGAGGAAATCTATGGAAGGAATAATCGGCTACGGTGCATATATTCCCAGGAACCGGATAAAGGTCGAAGAGATCGCCAAGGTCTGGGGAACTGATGCACCCAGCTACAAGAAAGGTCTTATGCTGGAAGAAAAATCAGTCCCTTCGCCTGACCAGGACACTATTACAATGTCAGTAGAGGCATCAAGGAATGCTATAAAAAGGGCCAAGATAAACCCTGCGGATATAGGAGCTGTATACATAGGTTCTGAATCTCATCCCTATGCTGTCAAACCGAGCGGTACTGTAGTAGCTGAAGCTTTAGGCGCAACTCCGGAGGCCCATACAGCAGATTTTGAATTTGCCTGTAAGGCCGGTACAGAAGGTATGTTTGTTGCCATGAATCTGGTTAAAGCAGGAGTTATTAAATTTGGGTTGGGTGTAGGAGCTGATACTTCCCAGGGTGCCCCTGGTGATGCCCTTGAGTATTCGGCAGCAGCGGGAGCTGCGGCCTTTATTTTCGGGAATGATAAGATAGTGGCAAAGATAGTGGATACATATGCTTATATGACGGATACTCCCGATTTTTGGCGCCGGGAATACCAGTATTATCCCCAACATGGAGGCCGCTTCACTGGTGAGCCGGCCTATTTTAAACATGTAACCGGAGCAGCCCGCGGAATCATGCAGAATAATGATATGAAACCGGAAGATTTTAAGTATGTTATTTTTCATCAGCCCAATGGAAAATTTCCTTTACGAGTAGGCAAGATGTTAGGATTTAAAAGAGAACAGATAGAACCGGGCTGGCTTGTTAATAAACTTGGCAATACTTATTCAGGTTCTTCCCCCTTGGGATTAGCTGCGACTCTCGATATAGCTAAACCAAGGGACATGGTTTTGATAGTCTCATATGGTTCTGGAGCCGGGAGTGATGCCTTTATTTTTGAGGTGACCGATCGTATCGAAGAAGTACGAAACCTGGCACCCCTGACCAGGGATTTCCTGGATAAAAACAAAAATTACCTTGAATATGGGGAATATGCCAAGTTCCGACGCAAAATTAGGAAGGCGGACTAGGAGGAAAAAATGAGAGATGTTGCTATAATTGGGATTGGAATGACAAAATGGGGAGAGCTTTGGGAACAATCGCTTCGGGATATCTATGTAGAAACAGCCCTCCTAGCCCTTGAGGATGCTGGAATAGATAGCATAGATTCTATGTATATCGGCTCCATGTCTTCTGGGTTGTTTGTGGGGCAAGAGCATATAGCGTCGCTTCTGGCTGACTATCTCGGCCAGCTTCCAGTACCTGCTACCAGAGTGGAAACCGCCTGTGCTTCCGGCGGTTTAGCCTTAAGGCTCGGGTTTATGGAAGTTGCTTCTGGGATGAGTGATGTTGTCCTGGTTAGTGGGGTGGAAAAGATGACGGATGTAGGTGGCGATGAAGCTACATATGCTTTAGGTACAGCCGCAGACCAGGAATATGAGGGCTATCAGGGAATAACATTTCCTGGCCTTTATGCTCTTATAGCCCGTGCGCATATGCAAAAATACGGTACGACTCGTGAACAACTGGCTAAGGTGGCAGTGAAGAATCATTATAACGGCTCAAAAAATCCCCTGGCTCAGTATCCGTTTGAGATTACTGTAGAGGCGGTTTTAAATTCTGTCAAAGTTGCTGATCCCTTAAATATTTTGGACTGCTCTCCCATTACCGATGGCGCTGCCGCCGCGATTATCTGTTCGGCAGATATGGCAAGGAAAATGGGAAAACCGCTTATCAAGGTTAGCGGCACAGGGCATGCTACAGATACAATCCAGATAAGCCAGAGGAAAGATATGACCTGGCTGGAAGCTACCTATCAGGCGGCAAAACAAGCCTATGCAATGGCAGACATAAAGCCGAAGGATATTGATCTCTTTGAAGTTCATGATTGTTTTACTATTGCAGAGATCTGTGTTACAGAAGCTCTGGGAATTGTTGATAAAGGCAAAGGCGGTGAAGCAGTTGAAGCAGGTTTAACCGCTCTGGATGGGAAATGCCCTGTCAATACTTCCGGGGGTCTTAAATCAAAAGGCCACCCGGTCGGAGCTACCGGCATTGCTCAAGTGGTTGAAGTCACCAAGCAGTTAAGAGGCGAAGCAGGAGAGAGGCAGGTTAAGGATGCCAGGGTCGGAATGACTCAAAACATGGGTGGGAGCGGCGGAAGCAGTGTCGTTCACATTCTGGAAAGAGAATAGGAAAGGAGGAAAACATGTCTACACCATCAAGATACTGGAGAGAAATTCCACAGAGATACAGGCTGGAAGCCAATAAATGTAATAGATGTGAACTTACATTTTTTCCTCCGCGGCTGCTTTGTCCGGAATGTAAAAACCGGGAGCTGGAGAAAACCAAGCTGATAGAGAAGGGAAAAGTTTTAACTTATACGATTATACGCGTTCCCCCCGCCCAATTTTCTGACCAGGCACCCTATGCGGTCGGGATCATCGAGCTCGAAGATGGAGTCAATCTGACCGGGCAGATCGTGGATTGTGCTTTTGATGATATTAAAATCGGTATGAAAGTGAAGCTTGAGTTTAGAAAACTCTTTGAAGTGGGGCATGCGGGAATACTTTGTTATGGATATAAATTTGTGCCTGATTAAAGGCAGGAAAAGCAGAAAAACAAGAAAAAACAGAAATTAGAAATTGCTAAAGGTAAGAGCAGGAAAAACCAGTTTGCAGTTGGCAATATGTCAATAAGGCAGTAAGGTTTTTATGTTTTACAATGAAGCAATTTAACAATTAACCAGGAGCTAATTAAATCATGTAACAATAGTTTTTAAAGGGGTTTATTCATGTATAGAATAGAAAGCAAAATAGACACTAAAAGTGGGGAATACAAAAAAAACTACGCAAATATGAAAAAAGTGGTCAAGCAGTTTAAAGAACGCTTGGATGAAATTCAAAAAGGCGGTCCTGAAAAATACCAAAAGCTCCAGAAATCAAGAGGAAAACTTCTAGCCAGAGAGCGCCTGGATAAACTTTTTGACAGAAATACACCTTTCCTGGAGCTGAATTCCCTGGCTGCTTATGATATGTATGATAATCAAGCTCCCGGGGCTGGTATGGTGACCGGGATCGGGGTTGTGCATGGCCGGGAAGTGCTGGTTATTGCCAATGATGCCACAGTCAAGGGCGGCACTTATTTTCCCATGACTATAAAAAAACATATTCGGGCTCAGGAAGTAGCCATGGAGAACCGTCTTCCTTGTATTTATCTGGTGGATTCAGGAGGGATTTTTCTTCCTCATCAGGCCGGAACTTTTCCGGATAAAGAACATTTTGGACGCATATTTTATAATCAGGCCAGGCTTTCAGCTAAAGGAATCCCTCAGATATCCATAGTTATGGGTTCATGTACAGCCGGAGGAGCTTATGTGCCTGCTATGAGTGATGAAACAGTAATTGTACGAAAACAGGGTACTATTTTTATAGGCGGTCCTCCTTTAGTAAAAGCAGCTACCGGAGAAGAAGTGTCGGATGAAGACCTGGGAGGGGCTGACGTCCACTGCCGAATTTCCGGAGTATCTGATTATTATGCCCGGAATGATACTCATGCTTTGGGAATTGCCCGGAATATTGTTGAGACCCTTGATCCGCCAAATAAATACAGCCTTGATTGTGCTTCTCCGGAGGATCCCTACTATGATCCGGATGAGCTCTATGGTATTGTCCCGGCAGATTTACGGAAGTCTTTTGATATAAAGGAGATAATTGCCCGTTTAGTAGATGGTAGCAGGTTTCAGGAATTTAAAGAGCTTTTTGGCAATACAATTGTTTGTGGATTCGCCCGTATTATGGGGTATCCAGTTGGTATCCTGGCTAATAACGGGGTCCTTTTCTCAGAAAGTTCTCTTAAAGGAGCGCATTTTATTTCCCTGTGCGCTATGAGGAAGATTCCCCTTGTATTCCTTCAGAATATCACAGGATTTATTGTAGGAAAACAGTATGAACATGGTGGTATTGCCAAAGATGGAGCTAAACTTGTCCATGCAGTGGCGAATGCGGATGTGCCCAAGTTTACAGTGATCGTTGGCGGTTCCTATGGGGCGGGAAATTATGCCATGTGCGGCCGTGCCTATGACCCGCGTCTGCTCTTGATGTGGCCCAATGCCCGTATAAGTGTAATGGGAGGTGAACAGGCCGCTAATGTGCTTTTAACTGTGAAAAAGAAAAGAATGGAAGATCAGGGGAAAAAAATAACGAAGGCTGATGAAAATGCCATAAAGAAACCTATTCTTGAAAAATATGAACATGAAGGTAGTCCTTATTATAGCACTGCCCGGCTTTGGGATGATGGTATTATTAATCCTTTAAATACGCGGGAGTCATTAGCTTTAGGGATTGCCATGAGCCTGAATGCACCTATTCCTGATTATAAAGTCGGAATTTTCAGGATGTAAAATGAAAGAAAGGAAATATAAAACCATATTGTTTGAAGTTAAGGAGAGGATCGCTTGGATAGTACTGAACCGGCCTGAAGTCCACAATGCTTTTAATGCTGCCATGATAAAGGAATTATTGGAGGTTTTTAAGCGCATTAAAGATGATGAATCTGTGCGGATAGTGATCCTTACAGGGAAAGGAAAGTCGTTTTGTGCAGGAGCAGATCTGAATTGGATGCGGGAGGTCATTAATTATTCTTTTGAGCAAAACCTGAAAGAATCACTTCAAATAGCTGAGCTGCATAAAAATATTTATACTTTACCGCTGCCTGTAATAGCCATGGTTAATGGTACTGCGATCGGCGGGGGGACGGGATTTCTCTCTGCCTGTGATATTTCTATTGCTTCAGAGGAGGCCAGGTTTGGACTGAGTGAAGTCAAGCTTGGACTGGTTCCGGCAGCGATCTCCCCTTATGTGGTCCGCAAGATCGGAGAAAGCAAAGCCAGGCAGTACTTTTTAACCGGAGAAAGAATTACTGCAGAAAAAGCAGGTGAGATAGGACTTGTTAACGAGGTAGTTCCAAGAGATAAATTGGAGAAAAAAGTTGACGAAATAGTCCGGCTTTTATTGTCTTCAGGTCCTCAAGCTTTAGCTAATTGCAAAGAATTGATTTTTAATGTGTCCCGAATGAGGATAGAAGAAGCAGGGGAATATACGGCCCGTATGATCGCTGATCTACGTGTCAGTAAGGAAGGGCAGGAAGGAATGGCAGCATTTCTTGAAAAGAGAAAGCCGAAATGGATGGAGAAACTGAAGGATGTTTAATAAAATATTAATAGCTAACAGGGGAGAGATCGCAGTCAGAGTCATAAAAGCTTGCCAGGAGATGGATATTACTGCTGTAGCTGTATACTCTGATGCAGACAGATCCAGTTTGCATGTTCAGACCGCAGATGAGGCTGTATATCTAGGAGCGGCTCCTGCAGGGGAAAGTTATCTCAACATAGAAAAAATTATCCAAGCCGGGAAGGATACAGGGTCGGAAGCCATTCATCCCGGGTATGGTTTTTTAGCAGAAAATGCCGAGTTCGCTCAGCGGTGCGAACAAGAAAAAATTATTTTTATCGGCCCCAATTCAAAAGCCATGAAACTTTTAGGTGATAAAATACGCTCTCGTCAGGTAATGGAAAAAGCCGGGATACCCATTATTCCCGGGATGAAGAGCGCCTTAAAAGATATTTCTAAATATAGATTAGAAGCTGAGAAAATTGGATATCCGGTAATGATCAAAGCATCTGCCGGTGGGGGCGGAAAGGGCATGCGTATTGTTTATAAAGAAGCAGATTTGAAACCTGCGCTTGAAGCCGGTAAACGTGAAGCAAAGGCTGCCTTTAGTAATGATTCTGTTTATCTGGAAAAATATATTGAAGAACCAAGGCATATTGAGTTCCAGGTTTTGGCTGACAATTTCGGGAATATAGTCCACATTTTTGAGCGGGAGTGCTCAATCCAGAGGAGACATCAGAAGATTGTGGAAGAGTCACCTTCTCCGGCTTTAGAACCCGAGTTGCGTGAGAAGATGGGAACAATAGCCAAAAAAGTTGTAAATGTTACTGGTTATAACAATGCCGGAACAGTTGAGTTTCTCCTGGATAAGGACAAAAACTTCTACTTTTTAGAAGTAAACGCTCGTCTTCAGGTTGAACATCCGGTAACAGAATTAATTTCAGGAATCGATCTGGTTCACCAACAGATAGAGATAGCGGCTGGGCAAAAGCTTACTTATAAACAAAAAGAACTTCAGCAAAAAGGTCATGCCATTGAATGCCGCATCTATGCTGAAGACCCCATAAATAATTTCCTTCCTTCTCCCGGGAAGATCCTATTCCTTAAGGAACCGGCTGGGCCGGGAGTGCGCCATGATTGTGGCATTTTCAGCGATTGTGATGTGCCCATATATTATGACCCGATTTTGGCCAAGCTTATTGTCTGGGCGGCGGACCGGGATAAGGCATGCCTCAGGATGAAGAAAGCATTAAATGATTATGTAATCCTTGGATGTAAGACTAACATTGAATTTCTTAAAGATGTAATTGATCATCCTTTGTTTAAGGCAGGAAAGACAACAACTGATTTTATTAAGGACAACGTCCCGGATTGGTATCCTCCGGAAAAATCAAAAAGCCTTAAAGAGCTGGCTCTGGCGGTTGCGGCTTTTAACAGCCAAGCCACAAATAAACAGGAAAGGGGATACGAAGCTGAGCCAAAAGAGATTTTTTCACCCTGGCATAAGTTAGGAAAATGGTCTATCGGAGGAGGAAAGTAGATTGGATTATGAATTCATTATTGATGGAGATCTGCATGAGGTCTCCTTGGAGAAAAAGGATAAGCAATTCTATATATCTCTGGGCGGGGAGAGTAAGAGAGCGGACATACGGTGGATTTCAGATAATGTTGTTTCCCTTCTGATGGGAGGGAGGTCTTACTGTATTTATCTGGCCTCAGATAAAAAACAATGCCATATTAGTATCAATGGCCGTAATTTTTTAGTCGAAGATCTATCAGATGAAGCAGAAAATTTTGCCGGGGAGGATCAGGATTCAGCGGAAGATGCCCTGTTTATTAAAGCTCCCATGCCGGGCAAAGTAATAAAAATTGATGTGAAAGAGAAGCAGTCAGTACGAAAGAACCAGACACTGGCTGTCGTAGAAGCCATGAAAATGGAAAATGAGATAAAGTCCTCGATCGATGGGCAGGTCAAAAAAATAAATGCCGCACCAGGAGACCTGGTAGATCCGGATATGGTGCTTATAGAACTGGAGAAGCAGTAAATAGTAAATGGTAAATGGTAAAACCAAACAGCTGAAAAATAAGATTTGACACGGATTTACGCGGATAAACCTAAGATGCTTTTTCTTTTTTGGATTGTACCAAAAACAAAAAGCATTTTCCAATTGTGTGCAGGAGCACAAAATGAAAGCCTTTATTTCAACTTACTTCGCGCAGCGAAGTAATGAAGGATTGATTTGTTTTGCCGATTCATCGGCAAAACAAATCAACGCCTTAGTCTTAACCGTGTATATCCGTGTCTAAATATTGCTTTAATCTGTGTCATCAACATCCATCTGTGTAAAAGTGTTTTATTTCTGCCAATAAATGCAACTTTTTGCCAGTATATATGGTTTATTGATATGAGAATGGATGAACAAAAACTGATGTGCCAAGTACAGGAAGGCAATGATGTATCTTTTGAGAAGATCATGACTATATATAAAAGTAGAATTGTTAATTTTATATTCAGATTGACCGGAGATTATGAAAAAGCTGTTGAACTTTCTCAGGAAACTTTTATGCGGGTTTATTTTAAAGCTAATAAATATAAACCTATTGCTCCTGTATCATCTTGGATATACACAATTGCTTCGAACTTGACAAAAACCGAATTAAAAAAAATGCGGCGTTATGATCATATTCCTTTAGAATATGTCCATAATCATCTATCCAGTGGTATTGCGGTGAACGATGATCATGAGAATAAGAGAATGGTGAAAGAGTTAAAAAAAACATTAAATACCCTTCATCCCATGTACCGTATTCCGGTAGTGCTTAAAGATATTGAAGGATTTACCCAAGAAGAAATAGCTGGGATGCTGAAAAAGCCCATAGGTACTATAAAGGCAAGGATCAGTCGAGGCCGTAATTGTCTGAAAGAGGAGTTGGAAAAGGCTTTTTCACCAATAAATAACTCTAAGGAGAATGGGAGAATATAAAAATGGAAGAATATGAACTTCTTTCAAAATTAGAAAGAGTCGAAGCCCCACCCGGTTTTGAAGATAGGGTAATGGCGGAGATCAATTTAAGAAAAAGAAAGCATATAAGAGTAAAGCGGTTAAGATGGGCTTTTGCCGGGGCCTGTGCTTCATTTGCCACAGTCTTAGTGGTGATAAACTTCGGAATATTCCCGCGGAAATCAACAGTTGAATATTCAGAGCTGAAAAAGGAATCACAAGTTTATGTCCAACCAAAAGACAGAATGAATAACAGAATAAGCATTCCGGTCACCGAATCTCTGAATTATTCGGGTGAGGTCCATAATCAGTCACGCGACCGTGGAACTATCTATATATTAGAGCATGTCTCTGAGAGCATCGATACCAAGATAATATATTAGGAGGTATGTTAAAGATGAGAGAAAAAATTAAGAATCTTTTAACTGTGGGAATGTGTTTATGCATGTTTGTTCTAAGTGTAAATGCATCTCCTGTGTTAATCGAAGAACAAGGAATCAAGGAAATAACTAAAAAGGTTTTTCCCTCGGTAGTGAAGGTCGAAGCTATTAATGGAATGAGAAAAGTGGCCACAGGAGTTGTTATTGACAAGAAGGGGCATATTGTCACAACGGCACTTATATCCCCCCGGGATGAAGACATTTTTGTGATAAATGTAGATGGAGAGAAAATAAAAGCTGAATTTCTCGGCATGGACCCTGTGACTAATCTAGCTGTAATCAAGGCAGAGGGTAAAAAATGGACTGCGATCGATTGGGGTGATATAAAAGATATTTCCCCCGGTTCATGGATTGGTGTTGTCAGTATTTCTCCCGAGGCAACTGCAGCTGTTACTCAGGGGATCGTCAGCTCAGTAAGACCGGAAAGCCTGCGTCTGAATGTCTGGGTAGTCCCTGGTTCAAGCGGAAGCCCGGTTATTGATAAAAAAGGACGTTTGGTAGGTCTTGTGCGCGGCACTTACAATGATGAGGTAGCCATAACAATTGCCGGACGTGTGATAGCCAGTAAGAGTTATTCCTTTAGCCGGGAAGAGTCGCCTTCATCAGCTCTGGCCATGGCTATTCCTGTGGATTTAGTAAGAAAAGTATCTGAAGAAATCAAGGAAAAGGGCAAAGTTGAAAGAGGTTGGTTGGGAGTTTATATTGGAGAAAATAAAGATGGTGAAGTGGAGGTTGTTGAGATCGAGGAAAATTCCCCTGCAGACGATGCCGGTCTTGAAAAAGCGGATATTATTCTAAAATTCGAAGATACAGAAATAACAAATAGTAAAATGCTGCGTGATAAGATTAGGATGCACAAACCCGGAGATAAAGTTACGGTTTTTGTAGATAGAAATGGAAAAGAGAAGAAGATCAAAGTGAAGTTGGGTGAATATACAGAAGCTAATATCATTCATGAGTTTGAATCAAGCTTCCCCCGGCTTTTTCCTTCTCCGTCGTTTAAAGAGATTCCCAAGGATTTTAAGTTTGAGGTAGTTCCAAAGGTAATACCTAAAGTACAGAAGCCTTTTCTCCAATTCTGGGGCCAGCGTAAGTATATCGGAGTATCTCTGCAGGAGTTAAATCCTGAATTAGCAGAATATTTCGGAGCAGACGAAGGTACGGGTTTGCTGGTGACCAAGGTTACAAAAGATAGCCCTGCAGCTAAAGCCGGTCTTAAAGTGGGAGATGTGATCGTCACTGCAGAAGGAAAAAAAGTAAACCAAGCAACTGAACTCAGCAATATTATCCAGGAAAAAGAAAAAGGCGAGGTTGTAAAATTTCAAATAATTAGAGATAAAAAGAAGCGAACTATTGAAGTCAAAGTAGCAGAAGATGAAGCAGAAGGAGTCAAATTTTCTTGGGAGAGCAACAGGCAGCATTTTGATGGGGCTAGAGAATTGTATGAGGAGTATGACAAGCAAGCTGAGGCTAAATACAAGAATCTCGAAAAAGTTTATAAAGAATATGACAAGCAAGCTGAGGCTAAATACAGAAGTGCTGAAAAAATGTATCAGAAATTAATTACGCGGTATCGGTGCATAAAAGTTTAGACTTGCTTTTGTGCCCATTTCTCATGGGGGAGGCATTAATTGCCTCCCCCTTTTTTTATATCCGGTGTTAAAAATCTGTCCTTAAAATAAGCAAACTCTTCCGGCGATAGCCTCACCTTCCCATAATATCCCTTTTCTATTCGCTGTCTAACCGCTTCATAAAGGATAATACCGGTTGAAACTGATAGGTTAAGACTCTGGGCCATACCGAACATGGGAATTTTTATGATATAATCAGCCAATGCACAGGCTTCTTCTGAAATCCCCTGGGACTCATTTCCAAAAACAATGGCAATAGGCTGAGTATAGTCTAAGGATGTGTAGGAAACTGCATCTTTTTTTAAATGAGTAGCCGCAATTTTAAATCCCTTTGCTTTTTGCTTCTTTAAACATTCCTCTGTTGAAGCATAATGGCTAAAATTAAGCCATTTATCCGCCCGAGTAGAGATTGCTTCGTTTACCGGGAATGGTTCCGCTTCTGCAGAAATTACATCTATATGGAGTATTCCGGCTGCATCACAGGTTCTAACCACTGCACTGGCATTGTGAGTATTGGTTACTTCTTCTAAAACCACTCTTAGATCAGGCTGGCGCCGGGAGAGAAGCTTTTCTATTTTTTTGATTCTTGCTTTTGTGGGCATAAATATTAAATCCTTTTTAAAATAGGATCATTTTAAGGATTAGGATAATCCAGAATATTGCCCCCCATATCAGGGCGCGCAACTCCTTGTTTTTTTTGTACAGAGCCCAATCAAAACTAATATCAGCAGCTTTAGCATAAGGCCTAAATGTAGGAATAAAGAGAGGGACCTTGCGGCTGTATTCTTTATATTCTTGGGGAAAAAGCTTTCTCATCTTATTTTTCTCATTGATTATCACAACAGGGTAGAATTTAAGGAAGTATGCAACAAAAATAGCTAGCACCCACCATGACCTGGTTCCAGCTACAATCCCAATACCGATTATAAGGTTGCCCAGATAGAGCGGATTTCTGGTGTATTTATAGGGGCCGGAGACAGCCAGGCGTTTTTCTTTTTTAAGATGTCCGCAGGCCCAGCCCCGCAAAAGAAGACCAAGAATAACAAATCCTATGCCGGAAAGGAGAGAATATATATTAGGTTTTGCCAGAACAACAGCTAAAATAATACTGATAAAATGGCCGCGTACTCTCCATCTATAGATAATATCTGTTAATTTCATTTTATCCCTTACTCTCCAATGCTTGATTACATAACTCAGCTACCCTCTCTGGTTTGAGGATTTTCATGCATTTAAGGTCAGAGCATTTTCTTTTATAACAATGACTGCAGTCCAACTCCTCAAAAACTACTTTATCTGAATCCTTAAAAGGACCGTTCCGTCCAGGGGTAGTCGGTCCGAAAAGGCCTACAACAGGACGCGATAAGGCACAAGCAGCCTGTAGGGCAAATGTATCTCCGCTTACAACCAAAGAGGCCTCATGTACAAGGGCCACTACTTCTGTAAGGGAAAGAGCAGGTGAGAGGGCAGTGCCGGTTGTCTCAGAAATCTCCTCAGCTAAATCTTTTTCAAGTTCATTTCCCCAGAGAAGCAGAGGAAAAATCTGCTCTGAGTCAATCTTTTTTATCACCCGGCTCCATTTATCCGGAAACCAGCGTTTACTCTCCCAGGCAGCCCCTACATTAATAACAACCAGTCTTTTATCCTGGGAATAACCTATTTTTGCAATTTTAGCTCTAATAGAGCAAAGCAAATCTTTACTTAGCCGCAGCGGAAAATCAATTTTGCTTTCTTTAATTCCTATAAGCTCTAAAAGTTTTAAGTTTTTAGAGATAATATGGATATTTTCAGAAAATTTTCCCAACTTTTCAGTATAAAATATTGAAGCCAGCGGTTCCCTTAAATTTTTCCGGTGAAACCCGATTCTTTTTTCTGCCTTTGAAAACCAGGCAAAAAGACCAGATTTTATTAGGCCCTGAAAATCAATAGCAGTTAAATCCTCTGCCGCAATCTGAGATTTTATCCTCGAGATTTCCTCCCTAAAAGAGCTTGAATAAAGTTTTAATCCTTTTGCCCGGGTAACTACAACTTGATCAATGCCTGGGACAAGTTTTAAAATCTCTTCCCCTTTTTCCTCTACCAGCCAAGTGATATTTGCCTCAGGAAAATGATTCCTTAGGGCTGAGAAGGCAGGGAGGGAATGGATTATATCTCCCAGGGAACTGAGTCTTATAATAAGGAAATTATTCATAGCTGGTCTTTAAACCAATTTTTTCAATCAGTTCGGAAGCGGATTTGATTTTCGGTCCGCCGGTAATAGCGACTTTCCCTCCATAACTTTTCACAATATCTTTTTCAGGAACGCTATCTTCCGTATAGTCAGAGCCTTTAGCATGAAAGTGTGGTTTTAGGGTAAGTAAAATATTTTCTACTGTATTTTCTGCAAAAATAGTCACATAATCAACAAAATAAAAAGATGAAATGATTTCTGCTCTTTCATCTTCTTTTAACACCGGCCTGCCTTTGCCTTTAAGTTTTCTTACTGAAGAATCACAGTTTAAAGCTACAATCAGGATATCCCCTTGGGCTGCAGCTTCCTTTAAATACCTGACATGGCCAACATGAATGAGATCAAAACAGCCATTGGTTAAAACAATAGTTCTTTTTTTATCCTTTTCAGCTTGAATCAGACGGGAGAGAGGCTTAAGGTCGTATAATTTATTCACTTTCAGGAAACTACAACCTCCTTTAGTTTTTTGCAACTCAGTGTGGCTGTGCCTTTTTTCATAACTACAATACCGCCTGCATAATTGGCTAAAGATGCAGCTTGAGAAAACGTCCCTCCGGCTGTAAGTGCAAGAGTGAAAACACTAATGACTGTATCGCCGGCTCCTGTTACATCTACAATATCAGTGGTTCCGTGTACCGGAATATAGACAGGTGGTTTTTCTTTTTTAAAAAGAACCATTCCTTGAGACCCCCGGGTAAGAAGGATTGCTTCTGCTTCTGTTTGTTTAAGTAAACGGGAGCCTGTTTGTTTGAGCAGTTCTTTTTTGTCTGAAAGTTTTATTCTCAGTGCTTCTTCGACCTCGGGCTCATTTGGAGTTGAGACTGTACTTTGTTTAAAGGAAAGCATGCGGAAACGGGAATCAACTGTAACCGGTATTTTTGCTTTTTTAAAATCCGGGAGAATTTGATTATAAATATTTTCTTTAACATTAAAATAGTTATAATCAGAGATAAGCAGAGCATTTGCCTTTTCTTTGGCATAGCGCAAGTGTTTTACAAGTTTTATGTTAATATTTGCTTTATTAGGAACCCTGCTTTCTCTGTCAATGCGCAGGATCTGTTGTTTTCTTGTATTTTCTTCTCCGGCAAGAATACGTATCTTAGCAGGAGTTGAAAATGTTTTTTCTTGAATCAGGAAATCAGTGGGGATTCCTTTACTTTTTAAAATCCGGATTATCTCCTCTCCTGCTGAATCTGAACCAATAACTCCGATAGGGAAGGGGGAAGCACCTAAAGCCTTTAAGTTAAGCAGGGAATTTCCTCCTCCCCCCAGAGAAAATTCCCGCTTCTTATAAGAAAGGATAAGAACCGGAGCCTCCCGGGAAACTCGGTTGGTATTTCCATAAACATATTCATCAAGAATAAAATCCCCCCATACTGCAATGCGTTTATTCTCGAAACGATCGATTAATTCGCATAAGCGATTTTTTTCTTTGCTCATGGGACTATTGTTCAAACTTTGTATCAAAAATTTTAAATAAAATCAATTATACCTTTGTTGGGCTCATTTGTCTTTGACTAGTTCGATGACTGTTTCCAGGTGAGGCGTCTGCGGAAACATATCAAACAAAGCCGCGCTTTTAATCCTATACTTATCCAGCGCAAGCAGATCATTCCCCAGGTGTTTGGGATTGCAGGAGACATAAATAAGGACTTCTGGTTTAAGCTCATTTAAACGCTTCACGGTTTTAGGGTGCATCCCGCTGCGGGGAGGGTCGAGGATGATGCATAGGCGCCCGGATAGATCCATATCCTTTAAGTTGCGGGCATCAACGCAAACAGTTCGAGCATTATCTATTTTGTTTTCAGTAATATTTTTCTCGGCAGCCAGGACTGCTGCTTCGAAGTTTTCTACGATTATGACTTTTTTAAACTGGGGAGAATTAATAATACCAAAAGTACCTACTCCCCCATAAAGGTCAAGCAGCTGAGCTTTTTTGAAATCAGGAGAAGAGAGAAGGTTCCGGCAGTAAATATGCACTTTTTTTGCAATCTCCTGATTTACCTGGAAAAATCCCTGTACAGGAAAGTTGAAGCTGTATCCGAGATATTCACTTTTGAGAATATCGCTTCCCTTAATGACCTCATATTCATCGGAGATACTCACATTCCGGTTATGGGGGATATAGGTCACGATTACATTATTGATGGAAGTGATTTTGGCAAACTTTTTGATATATTCTACGGCTTCGTCCTTTTTTTTAGATTTTTTATTAAGCACAATTGAAACGGAAGAATCATTAGCAGGAGTACGTATGACAGCATAGCAGTAAGTGCCGAACTGCCTTTTTACATCAAAATAAAAAACATCTTTAAAAAACTCTCTGACCTCGGTCAGGATTTCATTTAATCTATTATTGGAGATGGGGCAATGTTCGATATTGACCATTTTGTACCAGGAGCCTCTTTCACGAAAGCCAAGACCCCCGGCATGAAATACAAAATCCATACGGTTACGGTAGTTATATTCCTGGTCAGAAAATACTTGGATGTTATTGAAGCGGATCGCTTCAGATAAACGTTTTTTTTTATCCTCCAATTGCTCTGAATAATCAATATCCTGAAAGGAACATCCGCCGCAGCTGCCAAAATTTGGGCATAATGGGTTTGTCATTTTTTATCCGTGAATTATTTCCTTTATTTCAGAAAGGGTTTTTATCTTAAAATCAGGTTCTATTTTTTCTTTATGGTTGCCGGAAATGTGCTCGGAGTGATAGTGGGTCAGGTGTCTTCCGGATTTACAAAAAATCGTTATTATGCCCAATTGAAGAGCAGGCCGGATGTCCTGGACAGGATTATCTCCCACAGAATAGGAATTGCCTGCAGAGCTTCCAAATTTATTAAATCCAAGTTTAAAATGATTTCCTTCAGATTTTAAAGCTTCAGCATCGCTGCTTCCAATAATAAAATCAAAAAGTTTCTCCAAACCGGCATATTCTACTCGCAATTGAATAACTTTTTTTACAGCATTAGTGGCCAGGATATTTTTGTAGCCTTTTTGTAGGCAAAATTTAAGGATTTCTTCTGCTCCGTCTATTATCCTTAGTTTGCTTAGGTTTTGTTCCTGACATTTTTTCCAATCGATTTCCAGTTCCTGGCCGTGACCGACATAATCATGCCATCGCCAGGTGTTTTCCAGTTTTTTTAAATATGAATTATATTTGTCAGCTGCCTGTTTAAAGGAAATAGCATTTTTTTTGGCCAATTCTTCTTCCATAGATGTACACACTGCTTTATCAAGCGAAGCCTCATCAGCCAGAGTCCCAGTCCAGTCCCAAAATATTAATTTGTTCATAAGAGCGTTATTCTACAATGATTAGCTAATAGATACAATCAGGGCTTCCATTGGGGACAGTCCCCCCTTAAATAACTGTTGCATGTAACCAGGGAAAATGTTAAAAATAAGCCTGTGCCGGAGTGGCGAAATAGGCAGACGCGCTGGACTCAAAATCCAGTTCACTTCACGGTGAGTGTGGGTTCGAC
>CBFDDY010000006.1:0-23914 GCA_965603705.1 uncultured bacterium
GAGGCTGCCCGGGTGAGCCCAGCCCAATCCCCAGAAAACCAATTATAGCCCCGACGCTTAAAGAAAAGGGGTCGATAAGAGCCGGGTTCAACTGCGCCAAAGCTTGGAGCATCAGTTTAAATCCACCGACTCTGATCAGGCCATACACAGGAAAAATAACCAACCCAAGAATCAAGATAACCGCCCTAACTACATCATTGTAAGCAACAGCGATAAATCCCCCTAAAACCATATAGATCAAAACTAAAAATCCTGATATGGCTAAGGATATCAGAATAGGGATATCCAGAGCAGTGCTAAGAGATTTTGCCCCTGCATTAAATTGGGCGGCTACATAAGCAGTAATAAAGATGGCAATGATAAGTGAGCCGGTTATCCTTATGAGTTGTTTTTTATCATTAAACTTCGATTCAAAATAATCAAGCAAGGTAAGGGACTTTAAATTTTCCGTTTCTGTGCGCAGCTTTCTGCCAATATAGACAAACTGAAACATCTCGGCTGTTATATAGCCTACAATTGCCCAGACTGCTCCTGTTCCCAGAGTATATGCCATGCCGCTTACACCTAAGACCAGCCAGGAAGATCTTCCGGAAGAAACAGCGGATAAAGCAACCACAAATTTATTCATGGCCCGGCCGCCGATAAAAAAATCAGCCTGGTTTTTTGTTTTACGCAGAGTTAAAAAACCTATAATAACAGGAAGGGAAAGAGTTAAAAGAAATATGATAAGAGCAACCGGGTTGCTTAGCTTATCATAAACATCCAATTACTTTTCTTCCTTGCTCCTCTTTCCGGAAAAATTAAATACAATAAATGACATTGCAATAATTAGAAAAGGAAGAATGATTAAAACAAGAACAGCCCCAAACAATTTCTTCTTTACCCTCCCAAGGACGGTCCCAATATACTTCCCAGGAGTACGGCTATCACTATATAGAGAGCCCAGAGGGGAAGCACAAAATTAGCGACTTTTTTAGGAGGAAACTTGTACATAACAGCCAACCCAATGATCCATAACGCTATCTGCCAGATCGTAAATATATCCAATCTCGCTAAAAACCGGTAAAAAAGCGACGCTTTTTCCCCAATTCCCGGCATAGGAAGGAAAAGGGCCAGACTGGTAGTAACTCCCTGGCTTGTCCCCTTGGAAACGACAAGAAATGATTTTATCACCCCTCCCAACATCATGACAAGGTAACTCCAGGCAACTACAGAAAAGACATTTTTAAATTTACTCTCTCCTCCCAGGATTGTATTGCAGCCAAAAAGCAGGATCCCTGCCAAAATAGACCAAACAATAAGAGTTCCGACAGGAGCCACAATAACACCGATGTGTCTCATAGGGCCCTCCATCTGGGAGCGCGCTGCCTCCATTTGCTGCTCAGGAAGATTCCTTGCTTCCAGCCCGGCAATCTGGTCTTTCATCACAATGTCCATAGTGTAAAAACTTAAGGCAATCGTAAGAATTACGGTAATTAGAAACGGCACAAGCCACATAGATTTGGTTTCAATACTCTTAAAAGTTTCTCCGGGTGAAGTAAAAATTCCAATAATCCTACCTAAAGCCCCTATCTCTTTTCCAGATTTTTCTTCTTCTGCCATGTTTCCTCCCTAGCGGATAATTAAAATACCCAATCAAGTAACCGCCATCTTTTTTAATGCTTATATCACAGCTAAAACCAATGGTCAATCAGGAAAGTACGCAAGGAGTCCCCCCAATTTTTCTAAGCTTCAGAGCCTTAAGCAAGAATCAGGTTAGTTGATCCGAAAACACGCGAATTTTCCCCAGCGTGGAAAATCCGCTCGGATACAGTCTTCGCTCTCTTCTCCTAAAGGAGAAGAACCATGCCCGCTCATCCTTGCTCACGGTTTTCTTAATCAATCTAACCTGATTCTTGCTGCCGCTATTTTGGCAAAAAACGGCTTTCCTCCTATTATTTGATAAAAAAAAAATAAAAAGCTTATGTTTAAATGAAAATAAGCGAAATTTTTAGGGATATCCTGAAATGGTGAAAGGTGAAAATATTAAGGAAACCCTACAACTTCTCGTCCTTTATGGACAGCCTTAGTACAAC
Source organism: uncultured bacterium (assembly GCA_965603705.1). Classification (GTDB taxonomy): domain Bacteria; phylum Acidobacteriota; class Aminicenantia; order Aminicenantales; family Aminicenantaceae; genus JAUVXM01. The sequence goes on from CBFDDY010000006.1 coordinate 2,076, forward strand.
AGTAACTTCCTGGTCCTCCCCTGATGGCTCCTTTCTCATAAAATCAGTTATAATCACCTTCTTTTTACGAAAATTATAGACATATTTCGCCCGGGAAGTACTATTTTTAATTTCTCTGGCCAGCTTATAGGCTAATGCCACCACACTGAGTATGGAAAAAGAATTTGCTGCTGGATCATCCCTGGCTGCTGGATCAAAAGCCTTCATATTTTGCGGCATTTCAGGCATCCTGATCTTAATAGGAAATTTCTCATAATGTTTTTGCCGATTAGAAGTGATCAATTCATTATCAATAAACAGAGCAAGATCATATTCTATATCATAAGTAATGACTTCCTTCTCTAATACCATTTCTTCCCTGCTCAGTTGAATATCGATCTCTATTATTTTTTTTATGGTCAAATCATCAACTTTTACCTCCAGAAAAAAAACATGAACACCGGACCGATTAAATAAACTTCCGGCTTCGATATTGATAAAATTCAATCCCGGCATAAAGAGCCCTGCTCCAATAACGTCACTCCCGCAGAAAAACTTATAATAGGCCTTTTCCCTTATTTGTATCCCTATGCGGATTTCAGAGGGAGGATGAATGGATTCAAACCTCTGATCTTCAATAAAGTCAATCCCCAGAATTATTGGAGCTTTATTTTCAGCAGTAAGAATAATTGTACTGAAAAAACTCAATAAAAAAAGTATCACTGCTTTTTTTCTCATTGTAAAGAGAACACGATCAAGACTTCCAGGTCTTTCCTGGGATAATTATCCGGAAGCTTTGGAAAAGGTGAAATATTAACCGCTTTAAGGGCAGCTTTCTCAAGCAAAGGCGCGACAGATGAAGTCATGACCTTGACAGAAGAAATATTTCCATCCTTCTCGATCAATACTGATAGCCTGACGCGTCCGGCAAATATTTTTTTTTGGCGGGGAGAAATAAACCAGTTCTTCTGGATTTCCACCAATACCTGTTCAGCCCAGGGAGATAAGTCATAACTCCATCCCTGGATAGATATGTTGCCTTGTTGACCTTGCTCTTTGCCCTTTTTTACAACCAGCGGATAAGCCGTCGATGAAGCATAACCGGCCCGGGCTGAATAAAGGTATTTTGAAATATCAATATTCTTTAAGGCCTTATCCTCCCCGTTGATAGAAAAAATTTGCTTCTTGACTTCTTTTGACAAGTCAAGCTCATATTCTTGAGGTAAATCCAGTTTGTCAAACTCAGGCAACTGTAATTTAAACTGGGGAAGAAATTCAAGGGAAAATACCGATTCATCTGAGGAACCGGTATAGGCCATAGAATCACTCCTTGGACTTTTAAGGTCAGTACTGCTGCCGGATGACATCTTTTCCTTAGTCTGCCCCGACTCATTTAAAAGATCACTTGACACCAGCCGATCTATATATGCTTCAGGAATAAAAATTTTTTCTGATGACACAATGATAACATCCGCTACTTTCCGGTAATAAATATTAATTCTCAGAGGTAAAATAAAAATAAAACACAGTAGAATAAATATCGCGTGAACTAAAACAGAAAGAAGAAAACAGAATCCCCTTCTTTTCAATTCAGAATCGTGACCTGCATTTTTAAATTCAATCATATGGTCTCTGTATATTATAATAGATATTAGAAAAAAAAGTTTCATCAAGTATTTTTGACTTTGGCTTATCTCTATGCTATGCTTTTACCCACGCATGGCCAAAAAAAAAAGCATCAACTTTTAACAGAAAGAATCCCGTAGTAAAAATATTCCCAGCTATAAAACAAAACTTAAGTTTGTTGCTTTATAAACAGTGATCTAAATTAATAATAATAAAATGACAAGTATTGCAAACTCAGTGAGTCTTTCCCCTCCACAAATTGAGCAATCATTTGAAGAGCCTTGGAATATCCTCCAGATCGACCTTAATTCCCTCAGATATAATTATAAGCTATTGCGCTCTAAAATCCCAGAAAAGGCACCCTTTTTTGCAGTTGTAAAAGCTGATGCATATGGACATGGCATAAGAGAAACAGCAAAAATCCTATGCCAATCAGGATGCATACATTTCGCAGTCGAATCCCCCCAGGAAGGAATCCGTCTCCGAAACGAAGGGATAACAGAAGAGATTCTTTTATTAAATCCAATACCAGATTGGATGGCAGAGCTTTCAGTTCATCATGATCTGAGTGTCTCTGTTATACATCCATCAATTATCCAACCATTGGAAGAGGCTGCCAAGTCATTGGGGAAAACATGCTCTATACATCTGAATGTAAATATCGGACTTAATCGTTTTGGTATTGCTTCCACCAAACTCCTGTCAATTGCAAAAGAAGTATCATTAAAACCAAATTTAAAATTAAAGGCTATCTTCGGGCAACCAAGAACACCTGAAACTGCTTTAGATGCATTCCTGCGCCTGAAAGAAATCTTCAATAAATTAAAATCCCAGGGTTTAAGCGTGGATTACCTCCACTTTGCAAACAGTACGACTTTTCTGGCCTATCCGATAACCAGAAACGAGAGTGTGCGCCTGGGAATCCTTCTTTATGGTGTTCTCCCGATCGAGCAGCACAAAGACAACTCCTGTAACTTACCTATAAAAGCGGTCATGAGTTTAGAGACCGAATTAGTACAAATTCGAAAGCTACCAAAAGGAAGCCGACTTAGTTATCATTGCCAGGAAAAAACCGAAAAAGATACTACAATAGGAATCATCCCTTTAGGATACTACCATGGGTTAGACCGAAAAATGACAAAAAAATCATTTGTTCTAATTAGCGAAAAAAAGGCTTATTTTACGTCCGCAATATCAATGAATTCCTCTACAATTGATATTACAAATATTCCTGATGCCAGTATCGGAGATAAGGTCACTATTATCGGGAGGCAGGGAGACCAGGAAATAAGCATCAATGATTTGGCTGAAAACTCAGGCACAATAGGGGCTGAATTGATGATACGTTTTGGAAAAAGTATAATCAGGAGCTACAAACTTACTGATAAAGAATCCTCGACTGAAGTCACTATTGAACAAAAAAAAAGCGAAGACATCACTATCCGTTTTTCTCAGACAATCAAAAAATTGCCTGACTGGATAAATTATGATGATATTACTCATTTCTTAAAAAATAATCTTGGGCCATATAGCGACACTGAAGACGAAATTAATGCTTCTCTGGATTATGCCCTTTCTTCCAATCCGCGAGGCAACGGGTTTGTAATACTGGCTACCTCAAAAAGAAAACTCTTAGGAGCAGTAGTATGTGTTCAGACAAACACCTCTGGATTTATCCCCGAAAATATTCTGGTTTATCTATGTGTTCATTGCAACTATCGCGGTAAAGGACTAGGAAAACGGCTCGCCCGTGAGGCTATCACATGTGCTGAAGGTTCAATTAAATTACATGTAAAAAAATCAAATCCGGCTATTAAATTATATAAAAAATTAGGTTTTAAGGATGATTATTTAGAAATGCGTCTTATTGAAGAAAAGGAAAGCACCAATGAATAATTTAAAGGAAAAATTCAAAAAAGATTTACTTGCCTGGGATGAATGTGCTGAAACATACGAAAGGCAAATAGTCAGCGGCCACCCGGATATTAATGCGTTCGAAAATTTTGAAGAAGATTTTCTCGATCGCCTGCTCATCTACCTTATAGAAAAACAGAACCGTCCCATAAAACTTATGGATATCGGTTGCGGTTCAGGAAGGTTGCATTTGCGCTATGGGATAAAAACCATTAATAGCGCAAAAGAACCTCAATTAACAACACTGGCAAATATAAAAAGAATCCATCCTGAACTAGCATATGATTTTTCCTTGGAAAAAGGCTTATCAGAAGTCTGGGGAATCGATTTCTCCTCAAAAATGTTGAATCTGGCAAAGAAGAAAATAAAAAGCACTCAACTAAAGGAAGCAAAGACAATTCCCCTGACTTTCAAACAGGGATCTGCTTTCGAACTGGAAGAACAATCAGGCGACTCTCTTCCGGTTGCTGTAAATCTTGTGAATTCAATAAGCGTAATGCAGGGGCCCATGGGAGCTATTGAATTATTTAAATCAATGCGAAGATTGATTGAAGCTTCAGGTGGTATAGCAATTATCTCCAATTATCAAAAAGAATACATAGAAAGTTATGGATTAGGGCAGTACGAATCCACTCTCGATGTTTCCGGCCAGCCTTGGTGGACAGTTCCTGATACTTATGCATCTTTACGTTTCCGACACAAGCCAAAACATTATATATGTGCTAACAGAAAGGACCCAAAACTTTTGGTCGACATTTATGACCGCAAAAATAATCTCATAAAAAAAGACTATATTTTAAGAAGAAGCCCTAAAAGGACGGCTAAAGTAATTAAAACAGGCCACATCCGCACTCACACTGACTATGAATCCCAGTGGTATAGTTTCAAAGAAATGGACGATTGGATAAAAACCCATTGGAGCGGAAAGACCTATCACTTTAAAACAAAATGCTTAGACAAATTACGTGCCGAGCCTGCTCAAATATCAGTCCTTGACTCTGGTAATCTTCTCAAAGACTTATTTGAACGCTGGCAGCTTAATTAATGCAGCATCGTTTGATTCAATACACAATCATACTTCTTTATTTCGCATTCATTGTTGTAAAAGGATTACGCCATTCTAAAGACATAGATTCCAGTGATGACTTTTTAGTAGCAGGCCGGAATATCGGGTGGTTTTTTCTACTCTGTACTATGGGAGCAACTGTTATCGGGGGGGGAGCTTCCATCGGCGCGATCGGCAAAACCTATGAATGGGGCATCCTCATGCTTGTGGTTTCCTCCGGCTGGTATATTCATTTCATATTTTCAGGATTTTATGTTGCTCCATATTTCCGGAGAGAAAAACTTTATACTGTTGCCGGCTATTTTGGAAATCGCTTTGGAGAGAGAAGCCGCTTCTTAGCCTTTCTTCTGTCGTTATTTTTCTCTTTAGGTATTTTAGGCGCCCAAATGGTAGCTTTTGGAAAAATTATTACCATCATGATACCGGAGGTTCCCTATACCTGGGCTGTAATAATAGGAGGAGGAACAGTAATAGCCTACAGTACAGCTGGTGGGCTTTTAGCTGTCATTCATACTGATGTTTATCAATTTATAATATTGATAATAGGATTTGCCCTTACCCTTGCTCTTTGTGTGCCGGATCTACTTACTCAAGGTGCCAAGATCTCTGCTGCGGTTCCAACAGATTTTTTTAAATTGGAAGGCGGAAAAGGATGGCTGTTTCTAATCACTACCTTTATGACATTTCTTTTAGGCGAAACATTCGCACCTGGCTATGCAACTCGGTATTGTGTCGGGAAAAACATCAAAGAGACAAAAAAGGGCATTGTTGGAGCAGGCTTTTTCCTTGCCTTCACATTTCCTGCAGTTTTATTCTTTATTGCACTTTACGCCAGACTGCACTTCCCAAACATAGATTCAGAACTAGCCCTGCCCATGACAATATTGAAATTAAATAATCCATTTATAGGAGGGATAATTATAGCAGCCCTAATGTGTGCAGTCATGTCATCTGCTGATTCGATCCTAAACTCATCAACAGCGATCTTTGTTAAAGATCTTTATGAAAAATACCTTTTAAAATCCCCAAAAAAACAGAAAAAAGGGCTCTTGATCGCCCGGGTCAGCTCGATTTCTTTAGGCGCTCTGGGGATACTACTGGCACTGCTTCTTCCTAACATTATCGACCTTTTACTATTAACCTACAACCTCTGGGCACCTGGAATCATTGTACCTGTCATATATGGCGTATTTTCAAAATTTAAATCTAAACGCTTAAATAATTTGATTTTTTATACCATGTTGTTTTCCACCCTGGCGACAATAGTCTATATGACCACCGGATATAAGGAAACTATCCAGCCTAGTGTCTTTGGAGTATCTGTTTCCTTATTGATTTTTTTTGCTGGACGATATATTCAAAAAAACGTATATAAAAAGAGACACTCATGATTTCGCTCGAACACGTAATAAGATTAATATTAAATATTTCCCCTAAACTTGTAGACCTATCATTAAAAAAAACAGCCAGAAGTAAAAATATTCATTCTTTTCTCAGGACAGTAGAGAGAAGGCGCCTTAATAAAATTAACAAACTTGAAAATGTACTTGTAATTCCAGATATTAATATCGGGGATGCAATCATATTGCAATCTTTTTTATCCAACTTAAAAAAATATTTTCCCTCTATAAAAATCAACTATGCTTACCAATCCAAGTCTTTTCCTTTGATAAAAGCTAATCCTGAAATAGAAAACCATTATCCGATTTTTAAAAGTACAGGCTTTCCCTCCGAGGAAGACTTAGAAAACTTGAAAAATATAATCAAAAGTGACGATTATGACCTGATCTTTAATTTTTGCCCCTATTTTTCCAGAAATACTTTTAGATCTGCTAAGGCTCCGGTGATCTATCCGATCAGGTGGATAGCAGAAATCATAAGAGCTTATTCCTCCCATAATCACAAGGCTCAGATCACATTTCGGCTTAACAAATTCTCTACCAGTCTGTTAAAAAAGATAGATTCAGGTAAAGAACTGAAAAACAGATCCGAAAGGGACCTGTCAAAAGGGCAGCTTTTTCTGACCGAACAGCTCTATATTAAAACCATAAAAGTCATGGATAAATTAAGTATTTACCCTGATAAGGCAAACATTTTATATAATCCGGATTCCTCTTCCCGCTACACTTTAGTACCTCATTCTATTCAAGTCAGGTTATTAAAAGGTATTCTATCGCTTAAAAAACTCGATAATCTACTTATGAACTGCGGTTTCACCTTTAAAGGAATTGAAAAAAAGCTTCTCGCTGAGATCCCATCCCATTTAAGAAAAAAAATAACCATAATCCCAAGAGACACTGACATTGACATATATACTGGTCTCATCGACAATGTGCGAATATTAATAACCGGGGATACAGCCCCAATACATATTGCCGCTGCAAAAAAATATATATTAGATTCAAATAATAGTTTTAATAATTCTACTGCAATAATCGGTATATTCGGCGCTACCAGTGCAAAAATCTATGGATATGATTCATATTTGCCTGACTATGCTGCTTCAGCCCAGAGCGCTCCATCAAAAATATTCGAGGGCGCTCCTCCATGCAAAAACCTCACCTGCATTAATAAAATATTCAAAAGATGCCCAAAAGTAAGTTGTTTTGAAGGGGTGGACCCAGATGAGATTGTTGACTATGTCCGGGATTACTTAATTTGAACTGTTATTCCTTGCTTTTTTTTTTATAATATCGGTTAAATAGAGCAATACCGGAACCATCACCAGAAAAAGTGTAAGGAAAATCGTTTTATCCTTTCCAAAACGTTCGACAAAATCATAAAGCTCATCAAACCATAGGGTCCATGAAATTATTCCGACCCACATGGAAGGGAGGACGATAAACAACGTTTCCCTGGTGTTATATCCTTCCAAATGGGCAATATAAGAGCCAATAACTCCCCCAGTCCAGGGCAAAGGTATCCACACAAAAAAAGAAATACCAAACCAGTTCCAATTTTTTAAAAATTTCTTTTTCTTTTCTGCCTTCTTCTTCAAAGATTCAATCTGTCTCTTAAAGATCTTAAATCTTTTCATCCGCTCAGAAAAAAGCACAAACAAAGAATACATCAAAAAAAGATAAGTAGTATTATAAAAGAGGATTATCAAAATCACGAGATAAGAAGGGAGACCGTTTTCCAATCCTACTGCAATAAACGCAAGCCTCCCCCCCAGGTGATTTGCTCCTACCATGGATGCTATAATCGCAGCAAAATAGGAATTCGCAAAAACAAAAAAACCAAAAAACGCAAGTTCTGCCGCAAGTAAAACAACACCGGCTGCAAGTGTAGCTCTTTTCTTCATATCAATCCATATATCCCAGGCTCCGAAGCTTCTTGCGGATCTTCTTATCTTCCTTGAAATTTTTATTATCCTCGGAAATATTTCCTCTCCTGTGTCCCTGCTTCAGCATCCTATTTCTTTTTTTATCTAATTTTTTTATAAAGCCGTCGAGTCTCTGTCTCATTTCAGCAGCTTTTTCTTTATTTTCGTCTGCAATGTTGTTTTTTTCACAAGGATCTTTTTCAAGCTCATACAACTCCTCAACTCCGGCATGGACTTTTTGACAATAATTACACATCCCCACTCCATCCGGAGCATAAATATATTTAAAATTGTTTGTCCTCAATCCTACCTTTCTTTGGACATAAGACTCCTCATTAAAAACAAAATCCCTGATTTCATCTTTCTCTCCTCTAACCAATGGAAATAGGCTTAAACCATCAAAAGCATAATTTTTATAATCTATATTTAACATCTCGCAGATAGTCGGCGCTAAATCAATATGCTGGACAAACCCTGGCACCTTCTTTGCCTGGGAAAAAGTTTTAGAACAAAACAAAAGCAGGGGGACATGAGTCGTCACCTCATAGAGGCCGTGGTGGTCAAAAAATATATCATGTTCGGTCAAGCTTTCACCATGGTCAGAAGTGATAATCACCAAAGTATCATCCAGAAGTTCTTCTTTTTTTAAAATATCAAATAACCTTCCCATCTGCTGGTCAACATAACTTACCGCACCACAGTATTTTGATTCTAAAATATCCTTTTGAGAAACACATTTCTTTTTCTTTTTATAATATTTTCCTGGACAATTATAAGGAGTGTGTGTATCCCAGTAATGGAGAAAAAGAAAAAAAAATTCATTTTTCGCTTTATGAATCATATCTTCAGCCAGCCCGGTAACATATCCTGCATCCTGAATTCTTGCCAGTTCAAAGGTAAAACGAAATGTCCGCAGCACATCTCTAAGACCTTTCCACTTTGAATGTATTGAAGACTTCCTTTTTTTTGAATAAATTTTAAGCAGGCTAAAATTAGCAAGTATATATTTTAAATGGACATATGGTAGGTAAAAAAAATAATAAAAAAACTTTCTAAAAAAATTACCGCCGGGCTTATAGCCATAATAATCAAATCCCCTCTTGAACCATCTATCCATCCAGTCAATGGCAAAAGTTTTATAACCATTTTGCTGCAGAATCTGGGAAAGCAATTTTATATCCAGATTGTTATATGTATTAATATCCTCCAATTTGATTTTGTCCCCATGATGAATGATCCCATGGGTTCTGGGATATCTTCCAGAAAGAATAGAAGTCAGGCTTTGGTCGGTTGTATTCCAACAAGAGTAAACATTTTTAAACAGGACACTTTTTTCTGCAATTTTATCAATATTAGGGCTTGCCTCTGGATCTCCTCCATAGCAACCTAAATTTCTGGCCCGTAAGGCATCAATTACAATTAGGATGATATTAGGCTTGCCCTGTTTTTTACTCTGCATCTTCCTGGCTCTTGCTCAATTCTTATCAATAAATGATATCAGCTTCTGTCTGCGGCTGGGACGTCTTAGTTTTCGCATAGCTTTAGCTTCGATCTGCCTTATCCTCTCTCGTGTAACCTTAAACTGCTGCCCTACTTCTTCCAGTGTATGTTCATTGCCATCACCTAATCCGAATCTCATTTTTAATACTTTAGCTTCTCGCTCAGAAAGGCCTTTTAATGCTTCTTCAATATTTTCCCTTAGATTTATATTGACAACAGTATCAGAAGGGGAGGGAATATTTTTATCTTCAATAAAATCTCCTAACTGACTGTCCTCTTCTTCTCCAATAGGAGTCTCGAGGGAAATAGGCTGACGCGAGATTTTAATGATTTTTCTCACTTTATAAACCGGGAGGCTCATCTTGCCTGATATTTCTATATGGGTCGGTTCCCTGCCTTTCTCCTGGACAAGGGCCCGGCAAACCCGGTTCAGTTTATTAATGGTTTCTATCATATGCACTGGAATCCTAATCGTTCTTGCTTGGTCAGCAACAGCTCTTGTTATAGCCTGCCTTATCCACCAGGTCGCATAGGTAGAGAATTTATACCCTCTTCTATATTCAAATTTATCTACCGCTTTCATCAAACCTGTATTTCCTTCCTGAATCAAATCAAGAAAGGGAAGTCCCCGGTTAGTATGTTTTTTGGCAATTGATACTACAAGTCTAAGATTTGCTTCAACAAGCTCTTTCTTTGCCTGATTGCCGATCTTCTTCTCTGTAATAATAATTCTAAATATTTTTGTGATCCCTTGAAAATCAACTCCAATCTCATTTTTATGCTTTTTTATCTGATTATTTTTTCGCCTGATTTTTAGCCTTATTTCTCTTTTTTTCTTTTCCTTCCGGGCCCGCTTAAGTGACAACTTTAGTTCATCTTTTTCATCTTCAAGCTCCTCCATAATCACCCTTCTTCTGCTTAAAGCTTCAATGATTTCTTCCGCAAACTCCGGGCGAATGTTCAGACTATCTAAAAGATACCCGATCTTTACAACCAGACGTCCCCGACGAAATCTATTCATTCGATTTGCTGGGATATCCTCTAACTGGGAATTCAGTTCGTCTATCTTTTTTATCTTATTTAAAATACGTTTTCTGATCCTCTCTCGTTCTTTCTCTGTAATATCGCTTTCTTTAATATCAAAATAGTTTTCTACCCTTACCTCTCCTTCCTGAATTCTTTCTGCTAGATAAAATAATTCAGTAACAATCAGATTTGTTTTTGCTAGGGTTTTAACAGTATTTTTATTGCTTTTTTCTATCTGTTTGGCAATGGTGATTTCCCCCTCTCGTGTAAGAAGAGGAATACTCCCCATTTCCCTCATATAGAGCTTTAATGGGTCAGATGTACGTTCAAGGCCATCAACCGAGAGAGAAGCGTCCTTCTTCCTTTTTGCGACGGACTTGCTTTTCGAATGATAAATATTTATTCCATATTCTGGCAGGGAATCAACAAATTTATTACATTTATCTATTGATCCTATACTTTCTTCAAAGACTCCAACAATATCATCCAGGTAAAGATATCCCTGCCTTTTTCCCTTAGTAATAAGCTTACGAACCTCATCTTTTTCGTTTCGCTGAGGTTTTTGATTTTTTTTCTTATTTAATTTTTCACTCATCATTCGGACATATTCATCAAGCTTGCAACAAATTTTACTTTATAATTCCTCAGGGGAATTTATGGGAAATCAAAAGAATTAAAACTTCATTACTTATTTATTTTTACATATTTCTCTAAAAAAATCAATTTTTCGGAGATTTTGAGCCTCTAGCTTGTAGTCAAAATGAATAATCTGCTCAGCAGCTGCGCAAATCCGGCTTACTTCATCAAGGCGTTCATAGATAATTCTGTATTTTTCAGCAGGCAAAAGAAGTTCAGACTCTAGAATTAGGGTAATTGCCTGGGAGAAGGCCGGCTATAAAAAGAAAGCGAATTCATATGCCGCTCTTCCTCTTTCCAGTTTTAAGCTCTGATCTGATCCGAGACTTTAGCAATCTTAGATCTATCCTGTCACCCTGGGGCAGATCAGGCCCAAGAGTATTTACTTTCTCAAAAAAACTCTGATTAAAGAATACTCACTTGTTAATTTGCTTTGCTGAGCAATCTTCAAAAAGAAATATACTTTCCAGAAATCCCCAGGAATATGCCCAGGAAGGATAAAATAATTTCCAGGCTTCAATGTACTGAGCATAATTCCCTGGGGATTGAAGATACTTTAAGATCTTATTCACAACATAAATTTAAGGCACAGAACATAGTTAATAAACAAATAAACCGAACATTTTTATTTTATGTTGACAATCGACAAATATATCTTGATTTCTGTATTATATTATTGTATAAAGCATGTATGAAAAAACAGATCCTTGATAAGGATGAAATTGAAAAGAACATTATCCGTATATCCAATGAGATTTTGGAAAGAAATATCGATTCTTCAACTCTAATTATTATAGGTATTAAGAATAGGGGCGATATATTAGCCAAAAGAATTGCAAAAAGAATAGAATCTATAGGCAGGAAAAAAATTACGACATCTGAAATTGATATTACATTTTATCGAGATGACGTTCATTTAAAGGCATACAAATATGTAGTGAAACAAAAAATTCAAGTTGATATTACTGACAAAAATATTATACTTGTGGATGATGTAATATTCACAGGAAGATCAGTACGAGCAGCAATTGATGAACTTATTGATTCCGGAAGACCTAGCTCAATTCAGCTTGCAGTATTGATTGATAGAGGCGGCAGAGAACTTCCTATCCAACCAGATTATATCGGAAAAAAGATGTTTGTTAAATTAGATAAGGAGGTATTAGTGTATTTAAAAGAAGTCGATGGTGAAGATAAAGCTTTAATATCTTTATAATGAAAAATAAAATTATTGTAGTAGCACTTGGTGGAAATGCAATATTGCAGGCCAATGAAAAGGGGACTTATCAAGAGCAACTTAACAATGTAAAAAAAACAATAACAGAAATTGCTAAACTTATAAAAGAAGGGTACAAAGTTGTCCTTACTCATGGAAATGGCCCCCAAGTTGGAAATCTTTATATACAGAATAGTTTAGCTGGAGAAATCGTTCCCCCTATGCCTCTTGATGCATGTTCAGCAGAATCACAAGGCTTAATAGGATATTTCATCCAACAGTTGATGAAAAATGAATTGGAGAGGAATAATATTGATCTTCCTGTGGTTAGTTTAGTTACACAAGTCCTGGTAAACGCGGATGACCCTGCATTCAAAAATCCCACAAAACCAATAGGCCCATTTCATAATAAGAAAGAAGCAGAATTGCTCATGAAAAAAACTCCTTTTATAATGAAAGAAGATAGTAACCGAAGATGGAGAAGAGTTGTTCCTTCCCCTATACCCATTGGCATTATTGAAAAAGAAACAATCAAAAACAATATTGATAATGGATATATAATTATTGCTGCAGGAGGTGGGGGAATTCCTGTGATAAAAAAAGATAATAAAATTGTTGGAGTTGAGGCAGTTATTGATAAAGATTTAACTGCATGCCGCCTTGCCATTGATATTGATGCAAATTATTTGCTTATACTTACAGATGTTGAGAAGATTGCATTGCATTACAATACTCCAAAACAAAAATGGATGGATGCAATGAACTTAGATGAAGCAAAAAAGTATCTTGCTGAGGGACATTTCAAAGAAGGAAGCATGAAACCAAAGATAGAAGCTGGTATAAAATTCGTAGAAAACTGCGGAGAAAAAAGCATTATCGGGAATCTATTTTCTGCCTCTTCTGCAATAGAAGGGAAAAGTGGAACCACTATAACGAAATAAAAAAAATATGTCCCATTTTAAATAAAACAACGTACAAATTAGATATGCATTAGGTTGATAAAGTCTATATTAAAGCCACATATATACAGAAGAATAAAATAATTATCTTTGAAAAAAGACAGGATGCAAGTCGAGAAGGAAATTAAATTATCCTCCGCATATTAACCTAGCATTAAAATAGCATGATATCCTATAGATAGATACAATTATAAGGGACCATCAAACTCAATGCAAAGAATATGAAAAGTTGCTTGAGTGCGTTATTGATAAAATGAAAGGAGTTTAATTATGGAAGAAAAAGTAATCGGAATTTTGGGTGGTATGGGACCAGAAGCAACTCTAAATCTCTTTAAAAAGATCATCCAGATAACTCCAGCAACCAGAGACCAGGAACACCTGCGGGTAATCATACATAATAATCCCAAGATCCCCGATCGTACAGATGCTATATTGGGAAAGGGAGAAAGCCCCGTACCAATGATGGTTAATACTGGGTTCTCTTTAGCGAAGGCAGGGGCAGATTTAATTGTTATTCCTTGTATCTCAGCTCACTTTTTTCTTGAAGAACTGCGCCAAAAACTCAACCTTCCCATCCTCTCTGCTTTGGATGAAGTCTCTAGTTTTATCGCTCTGAATAATCCACAAATTAAATCAGTAGGGCTTTTAGCTACAAAAGGTACAATTCACGGTGGATTGTTTCAAAAAAAATTGCAGGATAATAATATCGATACACTCGTACCTGATTCGGACAGTCAGGACCTTGTCATGTCCGCTATATATAAAATAAAGAGTCTTAAAGCAAGTCATGTTCGTGAAGAGAGTAATAAAATTTTGGTTGATATTGCAAATCTTCTTATCAAAAAAGGATCGCAGGGCATTATCGCCGGATGCACTGAGATCCCCTTAGCTCTTAAATCCAAAGATTTAATAGTTCCATTATTTGACCCTATATTAATCCTGGCTAAAGCCGCGGTGAGAGAAGCACAGAAAAGAACATCTTTTCGTTCTTAAAGCAACTTCAGAAAAAGACAATTAAATTTATCCCAAATCCGGATGGAGATATCAATAGAAAAATATAGCTTTCTTATTTGAATTTGGGGATGTAACAAGCAGCGAGACTTTTTCAGAGATTTTACTGATGGAATAAAAAACCAAGACTGTATGTCTAATCTATGATACAAGTATACGCCTATACAAGATGCTTAAACTGAAAGAAAAACAATTACTTATAGATGCCCGTAAAGGCGATCATGATGCTTTTAAAAAGCTTATTAAAAAATATGAAAACCAGGTGGCAGCTACAGTGATCAGTATGTTAGGATACGGTCCTGAAGCAGAAGATGTGGGACAGGAAACATTTATCCGTTTCTATAGAGCGCTGGACAAATTCCGGGGGGAATCAAGCCCCGGCACATATCTGACCCGGATCGCGGTCAACCTGAGTTTGAATGTACTTAAACGCCGCCAACGCCACAGAAAATTCTTTTATTCAAGATCGGAAGAAAAGATATCGAATTTGCCTGATCCAAAAGGATCAAACAACCAGAATGAATTAAAAAAACTAGTCCGATGGGGCCTGCAAAAATTGGAGCCCAAGTTTCGCACCATTCTTGTGTTACGCACGATAAATGGATATACCAGCAGAGAAACTGCTGAGATATTAGAACTTCCCATTGGAACAGTACTCTCTCGGCTGGCCCGGGGACAGGCAAAGCTTAAAAAAATACTGGCTCCGCTTTTATGGGAAAAGAATGAACAAAAAGGGTAATGGAGATGAATAAAAATATTTTAAAATTGCTTTACCGCTCTTTTGACAGCAAGCTAAATGAAAAAGAGCAAAACCAGCTAAACATAGCTCTAAAAAAATCAGCTCAACTTCGCCGAGAAAAAGAGCAGATCACAACTCAACGTAAAGCTCTTTCCGACACTGGAAGGCAGTCTTTCAAGCCCTTCTTTGCAGAGCGGGTAATCAAGCAGATCACATCTCAAAAAGAAAGAGAAAACGGCTTGGAAGCTTTTTACGAAGCAATCAAGCACATATTCCGTCGATTTGCTGTCGTCGGGGCCATCGTTATCCTGATTTTGGTAACTTATAACCTGGGCATCGGGGATAATTTTTCTCAGGAGGAAGCTTTTTATGCCTCAGATTTAACCTATGAAGAATTACAACAACTGCCTTTGTTTTAAAGGGAGAAAGTATCATGAATGTAAAAACTAAAACAACTTTCATCATAATAGTCACCCTGATAATAGGAATTGCAATCGGAGCGATGCTCAACCGGGCTCTCTTGCAGCACCATATTAAAAGGACCTTCTCCTCTCGAACTCCTGAACGCCTTCCAGTTTTTTATGAAAGAATACTGGACCCAAATGGAGAACAGACTCAAAAAATAAGCTCCGTCCTAAAGAAACACGCCTTAACAGTTTCTAAAATCCGCGACAATTACCAGAAGGAAATGCTGGCCGCCAATGAATCCTTTAAAACAAAACTCTATCCCCTTTTAACCCCTGCCCAAAAAAGTCGCCTCAATAGAGGACCCTTTAACCGCTGGCAATTTCTCAGGCGGGGAGAAAGGTTAAGGAATCTCCCTCAAAAGAATAATTTTATCCAGAGCCGGCTTAGCTTTCTAAAAAAAGAATTGTCTTTAACTGAAGTTCAGGCTGAAAAGATCAAACAAATCCTGGCAAAGCACTCCCCGGTTCAAAATCCTAAACGAGGAGAGAACAGGCTCGGGGATCAGAGGCCCGGGACTTTTATCAAAGAAATAGACCGGGCTATTCAAGAAATTCTGACCGAAAAACAGAAAGAGAAATATCAAAGCCTACAAAAAGAAAAGCCTATTAATAAAAGACCTTTTTAGGGCAAATGGTTAAATACATACTAAAGGGGAAAGCGGATTTTTACTTTAGTTCCCTGATTAATTTTACTCTGCACATCTATCGAAGCGCTGTGGATGTCAGCTACCCATTTTGCTATGGAAAGTCCTAAGCCAAATCCCCCGCTTTCCTTGCTGCGGGATTTATCTACTACATAGAAACGGTCAAATATAAAAGGCAGCGACTCTTCAGGAATTCCGATGCCACTGTCCTTTATAGAGATCTGAGCATATCCCTCTTTTTTCTCCAGCCTGACCTCAACTCTACCTTTGGGAGGTGTATACCGAATAGCATTATCAATAATATTGGATATAAGCCTTTTCAGGAGAGCTTTGTCTCCTTTAATCGATACTGGGGTAACCTCTTTAATAACAAACTCCAACTTCTTTCTTGCAGCCATCTGCTCGCGGCTCTCGAAGACTTTGAGCAAGACATCATCCAGGTAGAGATCAGCATCTAACTTCCTTTTATCTGCTGCTTCGATCCGGGAAAGGAAAAGCAACTCATCGATTATCTTTTCCATCTGCAGGGTTTCTTCCAATACACTTTTAAGAATATCTTTATACTCTTCTTTTTTTCTCTCTTTTCGCAGGAGAACTTCGATTTCACCTCGGATAATAGTTAAAGGAGTTCTCAGTTCATGAGAGACATCTCCGGAAAATTGCCGAATTTTCTTAACTGATTTTTCCAGACGTGTAATCATCTCAT
Source organism: uncultured bacterium (assembly GCA_965603705.1). Taxonomy (GTDB): domain Bacteria; phylum Acidobacteriota; class Aminicenantia; order Aminicenantales; family Aminicenantaceae; genus JAUVXM01. The sequence continues at coordinate 18,890 of CBFDDY010000006.1, forward strand.
TAAAAGTGTCTACCAGGGCCCCGATCTCATCTTTACGGTTTCTGGAATCTATCCTCAGAGAAAGGTCATCCGCTGATATTTCATTTGCGGTTTTGACTGCACTCTTAACCGGCTGCAATGCCTTCCTGATAATAAAGCTACCCCCTAATGAGGAAAATAAAACCAGCAACGGCCCTCCGATGATCAGGATGAACAACAACTCTTTTAAAGCATTTGTTGTTTCTTTTAGAGATATCCCTACCTGAACAATATTAGGGCCTTTAATCGGAAAGAGGACCACACGAAGGGGATAGGAACTGAGTTTTTTCTCAGTAACTTTCCTATATACCAGGTCATCTATATCAGCCTTGTCAGCTTTATAATAACAGCTGGTATCAAGCACAAAAAGGCCCTCTGGGATCTTTTTGGAACGGATGATTTTCTCAATACCCCTGATATCAGAATCCCTGTCTATTCGTTCTTTGATCTCTACCATCTGAATAAAGGGATCATAGACTCCAAACTTGTCTTCCATTCGCTTGATAGCATCTTCCCAGGTAACTCCCCGACTAGAGTACCATTTATCATTTACATCATTAGCGATCTCAAGCAGTGTCTGTTCAAGCTCATCCATGAGTCTTTCTTTAAAGGTTTCATAGAGGAAAATTCCAGCAATTCCAATGATAATACCCAGTATCACCACATACCATATAGTAAGTTTAAAACTTAGGGATCTAAATTTCTTAATTTTCATCGATCTGATACCCATGGCCCCTGATCGTTTTTATCAGTTTTACATTTGAATCTTTATCGATTTTATTTCTCAAGTGATTGATATAAACATTTACAATATTACTGACGCCATCATAGTCCATATCCCATATATGCTCAAGGATCATAACCGGAGTAACAATTCTTCCCTTATTCCGCAGCAGGTATTCCAGCAAAGCATACTCTTTTCCGGTCAGAATGATCTTTTTGCCGGCCCTGGTAACAAGCCTCCGGACAGGATCCATTTCCAAGTCACCGGCTTTTAACACTTTGGTCTTATAATCCTGATTTCTGCGTAAAAGAGCCCTGATGCGGGCAAGGAGTTCTTCAAAAGAGAAAGGTTTGGTCAGATAGTCGTCAGCACCCTCGGAAAGACCGCTTACTTTATCTTCTACAGTATCTTTTGCTGTTAGCATAATGACCGGAGTCAGGATAGAATTTTCCCTCATTTCCCGGCAGATTGTAAAACCGTCCTTTCCCGGCAGCATGATATCAAGGATAATAACGTCATAAGTATTTGTCTGAGCAAAATAAAGCGCATCTGCTCCATCTCTGCATATATCAACAGCATATTGTTCTTCCTGCAGGCCTTTTTCTAAAAAGCGCCCTACTTTTTTATCATCCTCGACTACTAAAATCCTCATGTGCCTTTTATCTATACCTTCCTTGTCTGGAGCCTCCAAAACGCGGATTTACAACATTGCTAAAAACAGAGCCGAAAGTAAAATTCAGCCCCATAGAGATTTCATAATCATACTCAGTAGCAAGCTCCTTTCTTTTTAACAAAAGCTCATCCAAAGAGGCTTCTCCCAGGGGAAGTGAAAGCTGGTCGTGCACCCTTTCAAATCTGCCGCGCAAATTCCAGGACAGGCCTTTAAATATTCTAGCGGAAAGATAACCATTCAACCTAATCCGGTTCATTTTAAGGTCATGAAAAAAATGCGATCCTTCCAGCGAAGTAGATATACTTCCCCAAGGCTCCCTAATTCCCAGACTTATGGCAAGAGATTCATTATACAGTTTATCTGAGTTTTTTCCATAAACGGTCTCTTCTATATAATTTACCGCATTAAAACCGATTTTATAAAGACAGCGCAGTTGTCTCCTCGTAGATTGAGAATAGGGGAAAAAATTATACTCAAGGGCCGGAGAAAAAGAATACAAGGACTTTATATTACTGTAAGTCGAGGAAGAAGCCTCAAGCAAGCATCCTGCAGACCAGTGCTCGTTTATGCTTTTTACTATCAATCCCTTCACATCTTTACTCTTGGAAATACTGTTGATGGAATAATCCTCATAATCATATTTTTTCTCATCATATTTCAATGAAGAACCTAATTGTATTTTTAACTTAGGCGTTACTCTATTAGCGGAAAAATCCAAATCAAATTTACGGGATGTCTCGCTTGCTTGCCCGCCTAATTCTCCATCTAAACCGATGTTAAAGACCCAAAAATCCCAATTATCCTTCACAGCTGTAGGTACCATCTTCTCTTGTTTAAATTGGATGGAAATATGTTCTGCGATCGGTGTTTTCATAATAAATGGGAACAGCCCTTTTTTTATAACTTCAATCATTCCTTCACGAATCTCATCCCTGGTATCAGTTTTTTGGGAAGTATATATTAAGGTGTTTTCCATACCATCAAACGCTTTAAGACCGATAAACGCCAGAGAATATTCGCGGCCGCCGCTTCCTGTTCCCTGGTCTGTTACCAGAAGGTGAATATCCGCATCCTTTCGGTCTCTTACATAATTGACATACGTAATCTCTGTCCGGATATAGTCCCGGTCACAACTCCAGCAATCAATAAATACTTTAGGGGCATTTTCTTTTAACTCATTAATGTTTGTTTCATTGTTTTCTGAATAAATGTTTGGATTCCAAACAAAACAACCAAGGATCAGCAGAACAACATAGAACAGGAAGTTTCTCTTCATTCAATTTCTCCTCTTTATTTTTCTATTGATGAATTATAGCAGAAAAGTATTAAATTAAGATTAAATTAAGATTAAAATTTTTTAATAATCCGTCTTACCCTGAATAATCCTTTAAGCATTCTGGGAGCATCCGAACCCGGGCGCATCCTGGTATCCAGGTCGCAGCTCCATTCCACTGGAAATTCCTCAATACTATAACCATTATGCAGGGCCCGCATGAGAATCTCTATGTCAAACAAAAAACCTATAGTTTCGCATTCCGCAAACAGCTTTCTAGCAATTTCTCCTCTAAAAATTTTAAATCCGCACTGAGAATCAGTGACCTGCTTAGGAAGCCCTGCCACCCACACTGCAGTCTTGTGAAAAAACCAGGATAATACCCGCCGCTTCAAAGGGCGGTTCCTGCAGATTACCGTCTTTTTCAGCCGCCGTGAAGCCAGGGCAATATCCAGTTTCCCGGTACGGATACGCCTGATAGAAAGCAAAGCATTTCTGTAGGGAATACAGGTACCGCTGTCTGCAAACAATACTATCTCACCCCGGGAAGCTTTTATTCCTGTTTTAAGAGCAAATCCCTTGCCTGAATTTCTCTCCAACCGGATAACCTTGCACTCTGCAGTCTGAGGGACAGGAGTGTTTCTGGCCGTCTCAGCCGTATTATCCGTGCTGCCGTCATCAACCACAATAACTTCTCCCTTAAAACCCGCCTCTCCGAAAAATGCAGCAGCAGCTGCTACATCATGTCCAATCTTTTGGGCCTCATTTAAGGCTGGGATTACAATTGAAATATCCATTAGCGTTTTGCTTGTTTCTTTAAAAAATTATTCCACAAGTCCTGCCGAATAAACACAGCCAGCAGCACTTCCGGACGCAATCCATAAAACTCTGACTGATAATCATCCCCTAAAAGAATCTGCAATTTATCCAATTTTTCAATAGAAGATATTATTATCGGAACACCAAGTATTTCACCGACAGCATCCACCTCCTGCCAGTATCCTACTCTGGTGAATTTCCGCAAGTACCAGGGCAAAGGCCAGGTTTCATAGGGGCCGGTAATCACTTTAATAAGCATCTGCTTATGGTCCGGATGTAGAAGAGCTATATCCTCAATACGTTGGACAAGATTTAAAAAGTCAGTAGAAGTATGAGCATATACATACGGGTTGCGTGGGTCTGCAAAGTATTTAAAATTGGCCCGGTAACTCTGAGCTCCAAGATTGAATATCCCCAGGCCTAACAGCAATAAAACCACGCCTCGTGTCCAGATTTTATCTGTTTTCCTGATTAAAAAAACCACTCCCTCACCAGCCAGAAGGATCATTCCCATATAGAAAGGAAGAATATTCCAAGGGGTTTTATATGCTATCAGAGAAAATATTATAGTGGAGAGCAGCGTATAGAAAAAAACAAACCGCATAAATAGATAACCTGATCCATTTTCTCTCCTGGTTTTAAAAGCAGAGAAACATCCGCCAGCTGCCAGAATTAAAATAAGCGCTTCACTCCAGACCGGTCCCGGCCCGTATCGAGAATAAACCAACATCTTAATATAGTAATACCAGGGGTGGACATGCATCCCGGCCTCCCCTGCCCGGCTGAAATAAGACCCAAATGCCAGGAGAGAATCCAAAGGGCCGCTAAGGTTTCTAAAAAATGAAGAATAAAACAGCCATGAAATCAGGAGAGAAGCTCCCAGACCGATAAATAAATGACTCACCCTGGGAGAGTTAGAAGAATCTTTCGGGAATTCACCTCTTCTTCGAAAAAGTTTAGTCAAAACCAGGGCAAAGACTAATGCCCCGAATGCTATTATACACGTCTCCTTTGTGGCATACATCATGCCTACACTTAATCCTGCGGCCAGGGCCCAGCCTGTCGACGGGTTTTGGAAGTAACGCCAGCTCGCCCCGATTGCCCCTGCAATAAAAAAAAGCAACAATATTTCCTGGATATAAAACCGGCTGAAAAAAACCATTACCGGAGACACGGCCATAAACAAACCGGAAAATATGATTGCCCAACGGCTCATTCCCCCTTTAAGCAAAAGAAAAAACAGGATCAAGCCTGCTCCAAAAATTGCAGGCACAAGCCGCAAGGTCTTTTCACTCAAAGAAGCAAAGTCCTTGCCTGAAAAAATCCAAGCAAAAGGAAGACTAAGATAATATAGACTAGGTCCGTGGTGGTCATAGCGGTCATAGCTGTATTCGCCCTTTTCCAGCAGATCGCCGAATTTAACCGCTTGGTTTGCTTCATCATGATGCAGAGGTCGGAGGTTCAGCTGGGCCAGACGAAAAACCAGGGCCCCAAAAATGATTAAAACAAACAGGCCCT
>CBFDDY010000007.1:0-23650 GCA_965603705.1 uncultured bacterium
ACAATTCCCTCCATTGCTGTAACTGTTAAAATCGCTGCAGAGGAAAATATCTCTAATTTCTCAGTTCTTTCAGCTTTCTGGCTGGTCCCTCCCCCTTTAAATGCTTTAGTATCGGCAAAAGACACAAAAATACACGGTTTCCTTTATCCGGGACATGTAAGCGCTATAATCGGAGAAAAGCCTTACCACTTTATCGCAGAAAAATTTAATATCCCAGGTGCCATTGCCGGATTCGAACCTGGCGATATTCTCCTGGCCCTGTCATCCATCCTTGACCAGAAAAAGAAAGGAAAAGCAAAAGTCGCCAATGAATATTCCCGAGTAGTAAGAGCAGATGGAAATCCGGCAGCGCTGGCAGTTATGGCCAAGATGCTAAAGGTCAAAGACAGCTACTGGCGCGGCTTGGGGCTTATTCCTAAAAGCGGCTTACAATTTAAATCAAAATATTCCCCCTTCGATGCTGAGAAAAAATTCAGCTTAAATATTAAGGGTGGAAGCGGAGACCTTCCCGGCTGCCGCTGTGGTGAAGTGCTGCAGGGAAAGATCTCCCCTCCCCAGTGTGAATTGTTCGGGAAAAAGTGCAACCCGGATTCTCCTTATGGCCCCTGCATGGTATCATTTGAAGGGGCATGCCTAGCATATTATAAATACAGGTAATTAGCTTGAGTTAGAGGGGAAAGGCAGAAAATAGAGAAGGGAGAGCGGAAAATAGAAAAACCGTAAAACGTGAATTGTGAATCGTGAAATGTTAAAATTAAAGGAAGAGATAGGAAAATGGATAAAATAAGTTTGGAGATTGGCAGCGGTGGAAAGCTTATGCGGAATTTTATCGAAGAGCACATTATCAGCAATTTCAATAATTCTTATCTCAATGACCTCTCCGATTCAGCTCATCTCCCTCAGAATATTGCCTTTACAACAGACAGCTACGTGGTCGACCCTATATTTTTTCCAGGTGGAGATATCGGCACCCTTTGCGTCAATGGAACAGTTAATGACCTGATCGTCTCAGGAGCAATACCTAAGTTTTTATCGCTTGCACTTATCCTGGAGGAAGGGCTGGAAACTGCATCCCTGAGAAAGATTCTAAATTCCATAAAAACCTCCGCTAAACAAGCAGGGGTTCTGATAACAACCGGGGACACCAAAGTAGTAAGGCGCGGCCAGGGAGATAAAATATTTATTAACACTGCCGGAGTAGGAAATATTATTGCCCGGCCCTCTCTCATAAATATCAAGCCCGGAGATAAAGTCTTGGTAACAGGCACCCTGGGAGAACACAGCCTGGCTGTAATGCTGGCCAGAGGTGAGTTCGGCCTTGAGACTGAAGCTGAAAGTGATTGTGCTCCTTTAAACTTTCTCCTCCCCTGCTGGAAAAAAGGTGCTATGTGGATGCGGGATATAACCCGGGGCGGATTGGCTACTGTGCTGGCTGAGCTAGTTGAAAAAATCCCTTATTCAGTTGTTATAGAAGAGGAAAATATCCCTCTATCACAGGCTGTCAGAGGGGCAACCGAGCTTTTGGGAATAGATCCGCTTTATCTGGCCTGTGAAGGCCGGGCCCTAATTGTTGTACCTGAGGATAAAGCTGATAAAATACTTACTGAGATAAAAAAAGATAAACTGGGAATACAAGCTGCAGTCATCGGACAGGTCGATAATAAAATAGGAAAGCCTGGTGAGCTGCTGCTGGAAACAGCATCAGGCGGCCTGCGTCTGCTGGAGCCATTGACATCTGAACTGCTACCGCGCATTTGCTGATGATTTTATTAGTTGCAGGTGAATTGTTAAATTGTTCCATTGCTTCATTGTTGAAAACCAGTATAAGAAAATGATAAATAACAAAAAAACAATTTCCTTATCTGTAATCCTTATCCTTTTTTCTACAGCTTTTTTTATTACCTGCACAAGGCCTTCCTCAAATAAAACTGAACCTAAAGCTGCCTATTCCGCTCTTATCCTGACAAAGGACAAGAACCTTTCCGCAACAGAAGGCGCCCGCATAAAAATACAATTCAGCATAAAGAATACCGGGACAAATTCCTGGCATCCAAAAGATAAGCACCCTTGTTTATTCTCCTATCATCTCCAGAATAAAAATGGGGAAACAGGCCAATATAACAACCGTAGATTTACTTTGCCAGGAAAAGTTAGGCCCGGTCAAAATATTGACCTTCCCATTATCTTACGTATTCCTCTCAAAGCCGGAGATTACATCCTAGAATTCGACCTGCTGCGGGAAGGAGCCGCTTGGTTTAAAGACTATGGGTCAAAAACTGAAGAGATCAGCTTACATGTCAAAGAAATAAAATGGCCGGAAGATGAAAATAAAGACAGCTTAGAATATGGAAAGTATACGTTTTTCTCCTCCAGGGTTGATGATATAAATCAGCTCTATAAACTCATTCGACTTACTCTAGAGCAAAACAAAGTCGAATTTAAGGGCAGATCAGGCCAAGTCTATGGTTTTTCCCCGGGAAAAAACTATCCTCAAATCTGGCTGCGGGATGCAAATACAATAATCCCGGCATCACGCTATTTCTATGATTTACCCTTTCTGAGCTCCTGGCTGGAAGAACATCTCTATTTTCAGGAGGAAAACGGAGCTCTGCAAGATTGGATCAATGCCGCAGGACAATCAGATAAAAACACCACAGAAACCGACCAAGAAGCAAGTGCTGTCCAGGCAGCCTTTCAGGTCTATCAGCTTATAGGCACTGACTGGCTGGAGAAAACAGTGAAGGGACAAAGAATAATAGAGCGGTTGGACATGGCCCTTGATTATGTCCTGCGCAACCGCTTCCATAAGGAGCTGGGTCTTATTACCGGCGCCCACACTGCAGACTGGGGAGATGTTGACCTGATAGATAAAGATCAGGAAGCTGTATATGTGGATAATAAAACCCATTGGACAGCTGATATCTATGACCAGGCTATGTTCTTCAAATCCTGCAAAGAGCTAGCAGAAATGTTTTCTTCTTTAAACGAAAAAGACAAAACTGAGTATTGGCGCAAACAGGCCGATTCCTTCCGGCTAAACACAAATGAATTATTATGGCAGGGGAAAAAAGGTTTTTATAAAATGCATCTTCACCTGGATTCCCTCCAGCATAACTTTGACGAGGATGATATTTTTGCTTTAGGAGGCAATACAATTGCTTTGCTTTCAGGTCTGGCAGATGATAAAAAATACCGCAAGATAATCTACACCGCCCTCCAGAGGCAGAAACAATTTGGCATATCCACAATAAGCGGGACTTTACTTCCCCCCTACCCGGAAAATCTCTTCCCACACCCGCTGCTGGATACCCCCTACGAATACCAGAACGGCGCTCAGTGGGATTGGTTCGGTGGTCGCATGGTTTTCCTTATGTTCGAAAACGGATACAGCCTTAAGGCCAGGGAGAAGTTGCTTGAGATAATAAATAAGAACACAACCAACAGGGGATTCTTTGAATGGGACGACCGTAAAGGGACAGGCAGAGGAAGCGATCTTTTCTGTGGGAGTGCAGGAAGCCTGAGTAAAGCAGTAGTGGAAGGCTATTTCGGCATTAAACTGAAAAAAGATTTTTTATCGATAGAACCTAAATTAGGAAATGATTCTGGGAGAATCCATATATATCAGCCGGCAAACGATATTTTTGTAGCATATGAATACATCTTCGACTCAAATAAAAACATCATTACTTTTAAGTATAACAGTAATTTTTCAGGGAAGGGAGCGATTAAAATTTTAATTCCCGGTTCACTCACCAGGGATTATAACAAGTTAAAAGATACGATAAAATTAAAGATCGACGGTCACCAGGCACCCTTAACATTAATATCCAAGCATAATGATGTTTTCCTTGAGTTTCAAACCGATTTAAAGCACAGAAGCGCAGAAATTTCCTTTAATTGACCTATCTATTTAGCTAATATCTCCAAATCACCTAATATAACATTTCTGTCTTGCTTCAAATTTTTGTCATAAAAATCATTTGTAAACTCAACACTCAATTCATATTCACCGGGAGACAAAAGCGGTGAAAAATCAAGTTCTACCCAGCCTTCTTTTTCTAGCATAGTTTTTCCGATAACCTGGTCATCCACCCGAATTATAATCAAGGGGCCGACATTAAATGCTTTTTGACCTTTTACATGTAAGCGCAGAACCAGTCTGTGCTTGTCCACATTAAATTTCATCCGACTTATTCCTTTGGAATAGAGCTTGTTTTTCTGTTCTCCACTCCAGTTTTCCGCAGTAATTTTCTGAACCATTTCCAGATCATTCCCGAAATCTTCAGAGGAGACTCTAAACCAAGGTGCACCCAGGCTTACTGCCAGCCTTCTTGCATCAGGTACACCTAATAATTTTAACGGCTGCCAGTCCCGGTCAGTTTCAAACAACAAATAAATTCGATTATCCAAAAAATTCTGCAGCGGATATTCAAATCTATGCCATTGAGTATCGCTAAAAACAAGTTGCTTCAATAAATCTTTCTTTCTGAATTTTCGGTCAGCCAAGTAGACGTTGACTCGCACCGCATGCCTCTCGATTCCCGGATGCGACGCTTTTATGGGAACGACAATCTCCTGTTGCAAGTTACTCACACTTATTCCCGCTGACTTTTTCGCCCAGTGAAAATAAAAACCACGCTCGTCTTTCTCTTTTTCATACAATCCGAAACTCTGGTCCCAACCAAATCTTTCAGCTCTTTCACTTATTGATAATGAATGAGTTGAATTCCATATATGAACTGTTGTGAAAATCAGGACTATACTAAATGCCCAAAACTTATATCTATGAGAAAACACATTTTTTTCTTCCGGCTCTTTCTCCCAGCGAAAGAAAACTAAAACCAGACCAACGAGCAGCCAGAAAAAATACTTTACATCAAAGGCTCCGATATAACTATGGAGAAAGAAATTAACAAATACAGCTGCAGTCCCTGAAACTAACCCATAAAGCAGAAACCTATCTCTGCCACTTCCCCTAAGTTTTTGGAGGCTTTTTTTCGCAGCATTTATAATTTCAGAGAAAAGCCACAGGACCAATAATAATCCAGCTAAACCTAACTCTGAGCCGGCTTGAAGAAAATAATTTTCAGCTGAATCAGTAAAACCAACACTGGAATTCATCTGTTTCATATAATTTGGGAATTCAATGATGTAACTACCTAATCCCACTCCAGTTAACGGGTAATCCCTGATCATCTGAACAGCAGATCCCCACAATGCTATTCTACCATACATAATTTTTTCAGCTGTTTTCTCTCCTGTTATCAGGTCAACATCACCTCTAATCCGATTGTACAGCTCTGTCCCTCCAGAAATAAACAGAACCACTGATACTGTCAGGATCACAATCAGAAAAAATGCACCAACATACTTAAGCTTGCTTTTCATTATTCTTTTTTGATCTACAAGCATAAAGGAAACAAATAAAACAATCCCAACAAATAGGCCCAATAATCCACTGCGGGAACCGATTAGAGGAAAGACAAATAAAGACATAGCAATTAGTAACAGCAGGAATATTTTAAAACTTCTCTTAAAAACAAAGAACATCCCCAAAAGAACCGGGATAAACGCAGACACAAACAGTCCGAAGGAGTTCGAGTCTGAAAAAGTGGAATTAAGCCTGTTCATATTAATAAAAAAAGGAGAATTACCAAGCTTAAGGGAATAATACTTCTGCACCAGAGCAAATATAAGAGAAATCAATGCTGAAGAAGCTAAAACAATAATAATTTTTCGGATAAACTCCCGTGATTTAACTGTGTTAATAACAACGACAAAGAAAAGAAAGCCGGTGATATAATTTAGAAAAGTAAATACACAGCTCATTATTGCCCCACCTGAGCTTACATTTTTGACATTAACCACCACTTCATGAAAATGAGCGGGGAAAAAAGGAAAAAAATCCAGATGCCTTAATATCGTAACAACTTCGGAGAAAAAAATGACAAGGCTAAGCAGGATCATAGGTTTAAAAATAGGATAATCAAGTTTGATATTAGGAGGCTTAAACACCCAGTGAAAAAGACATCCCAGAAAAAAAAATAGAAAAAGCACTAATGCTACTGGAGCATGGGGAACCTCTCCAAAAATTCCGAAAAAATTCGGCAGTCCGCTAAGCAAAGGAAAAGAAAAGATAAAAAACAATAAGCCCCGGCGTAAATCCACTGCAGTAATAATCACTGATCCCAAAAGAATCGGCATCAGAGCTATTTGAAAAGTTCTAACCAAGGGAACATATTTAATGTAAAAAAAGAATAAACCCAAAATATATAAAAGTGTCAAGGACACCCAAAGAGGATGAATTTTTACCCTTTCTTTCATAGCGGAGATTCTTTCTGAAACTACAATGGAATTTTTTCATACAAAAAAGAATAATGCAATAATCTTTATTTTTTTTCTTTTATCTATTTAAATTAAAAAGTGGTGGAAAATGGCGTGATAATAATCCATATACAGTACCCGAAGCCTTGGCATCAAAAAAACCCGGGATCTACGCAGGGATCGGAGGAATTCCGGAACTAGTCAAAGATCATAAGACAGCTTTAACATTCGAGCTAGGAAATTTTTTCAAATTATGAAAAAATATTTTGTATTTACTCCATAATTTTGAGAGAATCAATGAAATAGGAAAAAATGCTCGAAATCTCATCCAAGAAAACCTTAATCCGAAAAAATATTATCAGAAATTGATAAAAATCTACCAAGCTACTTTGATAAAACAGGAGTCATGTAAAAAACTATATGACAAGAGGTCCCCCTTCTGGCAGGAAACTAAAATTCTGCTCAAAAGCCTGACCTTTTTCTTTGTCATGATTATTATCTTTGCCAGCCGAACACAGGTGCAATTTTCAAGATCAGTTGTTCTTTTAGCCTGGAATAAGAAACTTTTAATTATAGGAGTACATAAAACAACTCTTAAAATTCTAAAAAATATAAAAAACAACAGGACTATGGGCTATGACGTTATAGGTTTTTTAGATGATGATCCATTAAAGACCGGAAAAACATTTTCTAATAATATTCTCTTTATTAATTTTCTAAGATTCAGATTATCATTTCTATTTTTTCTTGAAAAATTAACTTCAAAAAACAAATTTGTATCTGTTATTTCTCTTGTTTAAAAATTAATATAAGAAAAACAAGTTAAAAAAACGACGGTATGAGAATAGTGGAAGGCAAAATTTTCAAATCGACTATTATAATCAGCTCTTTTACCCTACTTACAGCAATCTTTAATTATCTTAATCTTTTGCTATTAGCCTTCAGCTTCGGCGCTGGAACGGAAATGGATGCTTTTTTTGCTGCGACAACTGTTCCGCAGATTATCACAGCGATTCTCCTTGCGGTACTAACTACCACATTTATACCAGTCTTTATAGAAGCAAAATCTGCAGAGGAATCAAATGCATGGAAGGTCGCAAGTATATCAGCAAATTTAATATTTCTTATTTTATTTATAATAGCTATTTTGGGTACTCTTTTTTCACATTACATAATTTCATTAATCAATCCAGGTTTTACTGTGAGGAGTTTAACAGTCTCTGTCTCTCTTTTTCGAATCCTACTTGTTTCTTTAATATTTTCAGGAAGCTCGATAATTCTTACCAGTTTGCACTATGCTCATCAAAGATTTTTCAAACCTTCCTTAGCACAAGGTGTCAACAGTTTTATCACCTTCCTCTTTATTTTAAATTTACGTTCATCATTGGGGATAAAAAGCATTATGATAGGAACTTTAGTGGGATCTTTATTCCAATTTATTTACCTTCTTCCTATATTATTAAAAAAAAACAGGTACAGTTTCGAATTTGATTATAAAAAGAAAGAAATTATGAAGTTGGCACACCTAATGTTACCCCTTTTTATTGGATCAATCTTTTATAAAACAAACAATTTAGTAGAAAGATTCATTGCTTCTAAATTTGGAGAAGGCAGCATATCTTATTTAGGCTATGCACACAAGATTATTATGGCTTTTACACTTGTGATCTCCCAGGGGATATCCACAGTCTTATTTCCCAGGATGTCAGAATACTCTGCTGTCAAAGATTTCAAAGCACTCAAAAAAATACTTTCTAAGGGGATTAGAGTGCTTATTATTATAACAGTGCCTGTAGTTTTTATGATTATTATAGCAAAATATGAATTAGTGCAATTATTGTTTGAAAGAGGTAATTTTAGCCACCAGTCTACAATAGCTGTGGGAAATATTTTAATCGCCTATCTGGGATATTTTGTGGTTGCTTCATTAAGCCTTCCGATCATTAATACCTTGTATTCTCTTCAAGAAACAAAGAAAGTTGCGATTGTCGGAATATCTGGATTTATGATTTATGTTTTCCTGGCCTTTTTCCTTTCTCAATATTTATCATATATAGGGATTGCGCTGGCTGTTTCCATCCAATATATAATTTCCATGATGATATTTATTTACATAATAAAAATAAAATCAATCGGATTTGAAGAACGTTTAATATCTCTTTGTATACTCAAAACAATCCTCGCCTCAGGATTGTCTTCTCTTATTATTTTGGGAAGCCGCAGATTACTGAAATCTCTGATTGAGTATCCCTATGATTTAATCTTTTTTGTAATATTGGGTTTCTGTCTGTATTTTTTAATTTTAATAATTTTTAAGACTGAAGAATTAAAATTTATAAAAATTAATTTTTCTCTTTTGAAAAAATAAGCACAATAAGAAATTTATAAGTTTATATTTTATTATCAGAAAGGAAAAAATTATAGGTCTTAATGAATCAACTGAGCAAAACTTATATAGTTTCTGTGTCAGTTGAATAAGCATAGAACTAAGCTATCATGTCACTTCAGGACAAACTCAAATATTTATAAATTAAAAATACTTGAATTGAAGTCCTTAAAATTTATAAAATAACTTTGATTATATAATTATGAATATTAAACAATTAAAAGATTCCTATGATGAGATATATAAAAAAATACCATTGAGAGAATCAGAAGAACATTATAAATGGGTAACAAGCGTTTTAGCTCCTGAAAGGGATAAACTGCTCTTAGATATTGCATGCGGAGGGGGCTATTTTTTGGCAGAGGCAGAAAAAACAGGATTAAATTCTTTTGGTTTAGATTTATCAAAAGTAGCACTTCTAATTGCTAAGAAGAATACGAGTCAATCTAAGCTTATTTGTGGAGATGGGGAAGCTCTTCCATTCAAGAATGATTTTTTTGATTATATCATTAATCTTGGAAGCCTTGAACACTTTCTCAATCCGGGAATCGGATTGAGAGAAATGCATCGCATTCTTAAAAAGGACGGTAAAGCCATTATCCTTTTGCCCAACAGTTATTTTTTAATGACGATATGGAATATTATTAGAAAAGGGGATACAATGCGCGAAACAAAGCAGAAAATGGACAGGTGGGCCACAAAAGCAGAATGGGTTGAACTCATAGAAGGGAATGGATTAAAAGTTAATAAAATCTTAAAATACAATTACAAATCTTCTAATACCCCGCTTAAGTACAAGATTTTAAGGCCGTTTATTCCATTGAACCTTTCCTACTGTTTTCTCTTTGTTTGCAGGAAGATTTGATGCACATAAAACAATTCCTAAAAAAACTTTACTATGTCCCCAGTTCTACCTTGAACACTTCTGCAAAAAAAAACACACTGCGGATGAATGTTTTAATGAAAGAATTTAAAAATCCCATACTTCTTAATATTGGAAGCGGAGATAGATTTATCGGAAAAGAAAGCTTTGAGTCGACTAAGAAAATTGTAAATCTTGATATTTCTTTTTGCTCCTCCCTAGACGTTTTATCTGATGCCCATAGATTACCTTTTAAAAAAGACACCTTTCAAGGAATTGTATGTCAGGCTGTTCTTGAACACACAAGGAATCCTGAAGAAATCATTAAAGAAATGTACAGAGTTCTAAAAAAAGGAGGAATTATATACACCGAGGTGCCATTTCTTCAAGGGTTTCATCCGGACCCGGTGGATTATTATAGGTATACCCTAGCTGGAATTAATAATATCTTATCAGAGTTTTCTCATATTGATTCAGGAGTTTGCGTAGGACCTAGCTCGACGCTTTGCTGGATCTTGCGGGAATATCTTTCTGGAGTTTTTACATGCTTTTCTAGCAAGAGATTTGTGCAAAGTGTAGCTAATCTTTTTTTTGGATGGCTGACATTTCCCATAAAATTCTTAGATCTTATTTTTGCAAATAGACCTGGAGCACATAAGATAGCCTCCGGGCTCTATTTTCTTGGTAGGAAAAATTGAAAACAAAAAGATTGATTGAAGAACAAAAAAAAATTGGCACCTGGGGAAATCTTAATCCTAACCGACTTGATATTATCTTAAAATATGCAGGTAAAAAAATCCTTGACGCAGGATGCTCCTCTGGCGCCTATGTTCTCTATCTCTTGAGAAAAGAATATAATGCTTATGGTTTTGACCTATTGCTATCCAAAAATTGGGAAGGAGAGTACAGAAACAGATTTAAGAGCGGCGATCTCTGTCAAACTCCTTATTCGGATAAAGAGTTCGATACAGTTACTGCATTTGAAGTTCTTGAGCATATTAAAGACATCGATACAGCCTTTAGAGAGATTATTAGAATTACCCGAAAAAATATTATTATGTCGGTTCCGGATTCTGAGCTTTATCCGCTTTTCAAGGAATCAGGGATGACCTTTCATCACTGGGTGGACAGGACACACCTTCAATTTTTTACTGAAAAGAGCCTTAGAAAAAAATTATTAGAACATGGATTATTTATTCAATTTTTAGGAAGGATAAACGATATTTACCCTGAAATGATATTCATCGACACACTCCGGGCCCCCTGCACCCTAAAAAAAATCTTAATTAAAGCTGCAAGGAAGCTACCCATTGCAAAACGATACCGTATGACCTTGATAGCTGTTGCCAGCAAGAGTAGACCATGAAAATATTGCTGATCACACCAACATATTTCCCTATTATGGGAGGAGCTGAGGTTGGTGTTTATGAGATCTATAAAAGATTAAAAAAGCGACATGAAGTAAAGATATTAACCCCTTGGCCTGACAAAACGCACATTAGAGATTACGGTATAGAAGGACTCAATAAGATTTTTTTTGAAAAAGATATTTTGAGATTCAAGGATAAGATAAATTTAAAGAAATTACCAGGACAATGGAAACTAAAGGGAATAATTCCTCCTTTTTCCCTCTCTTCTATCCGGGCAGCATTGAAAAATGTTAGACTTTTTAACCCTGATATTATTAATGTGTATTATGCACTTCCTACAGGACTTGTCTCACTTTTCATTAAGCACATAATTAAAACACCGGTTGTAATCTCGATTATAGGGCGCGATATTCCAGGCCCAAATATTCCTCCGATGTGGAAAATATATGCAAGATGGGCTTCTAAGCTTGCTTCAACTCAGATATTTATATCTCAGTATTGCCGAAATGCACTCTTCGGGTCAAATTCCAATATTGGCGATGTCATATCTTTTGGAGTTGATATTAAAAAGTTTAATCCCACTCTTAATGGTAACAAGATTAGGGATCGCCTGAAAATCCCTATTAATTCGAAGGTTTTATTTTCACTCCAGCGACTGGATCAATGGAAAAGGGCAGATGTGATTATCGAAGCCATGAAGTATGTAGTAAAAAAAAGAGATGTCTATCTAGTAATTGGGGGAAAAGGCCCTGAAATGGACCGCCTCGTGAAAATAAGAAAGGAATTAGGCCTTACTTCAAGAATAATTTTCACCGGCTATATTAAGGAGGAGGATCTTCCTTTATACTATGCTATGTCAGACATTTTTGTTTTTCACTCAACTTATGAAACCTTTGGCCTGGTTCTTCTCCAAGCCATGGCATCTGGAAAGCCAATAGTAAGTGTAAGTAGTACAGCCATACCTGAACTTATTGAAAACAATCAGAATGGTATCCTTGTTGAACCTTTAAATCCGGAAGAATTTGCCTTTGCAGTAGCTACTTTACTCGACAATGAAGAAATTATGAAGAGATTTTCCGTAGTATCAAGAAGAATAGTTGTGAAACAATATAACTGGGATCATATAGTTAAGAAATATGAGGAAGTTTTATTTCGCTTCAAAAAATGAATTGGGATAAAATAGTAAAATACAGCCTTTTTCTTTTGGTGCCGACAATAGCTTTCAGGTTTGAATTTGAGATTATGGGTGCTGTTCTTTCGCCCACTGAGCTTATTATAATCTTTCTTTTAGGGATCACATTTGTTAGATATCTTTCTAACCCGAAATCTTACTGTATTCAGCTTATTTACCTTATTCCATTTCTAATATTTCTTGTTTTTGCAATTCCATCTCGCATACCTCTTTTAAATGTCCAAGGAGTTGCCCAGGGAATCTGGCATATCTTCAGGAATTTTGTAGAACTCCTTCCCTTTGTTATCTTGATATTAATTCTAAACCTGAAAAAGAAAAAACAGATAAAATTGTTAATAGTAGTTCTCTTGATATTTACGACTATTTCCTGTGCTTTGGGAATAATCCAGACAGCTTCAGATGGAAAATACTTCTCTGGCATTGGTGTTTATGGAAATCTTAAATACTTAGGAATATTCCCTCCCTTTCCCTCTGACGCACAAGTGCTCGCAAGGAAAAATATTGGAAGAATTACGGTGATAACACACACACTAGGAACACGCCTCTTCCGCGCACATGGAGGACTTTCTATTCATAATTACTTGGGAGCATTTCTTGTATTGACCTTAAGTATCTCTCTATCACTTGCTCTATATAAAAGGAATCTTCTCTTCTCAGTTCTAACTCTCCTTCAATTTGCAGGATTAATATTTACATTTACGAGATCTGCATATATAGGTTGCTTTTGTTCAATATTAATCATTCTATTATTGAGAAAAGACTGGATAAAAGACATTATCCATATAGGAGCACTTATTATAGTCCTCCTAATATCTATAATTGTCATTCGTTCAGATTTATTGAGTGGCGTTTCGGATAGAGCCTTAAGCATCTTTTTTAATCCAAAAAATGCTCCTGTGGAAGTAACAGGAAGACTTACTGCGTGGGAAACTAGTTTCAAAAGCATTAAAAAGACGCCCTTCTCTCTATTTTTTGGACATGGAACTGGGGGATTAAAAAATTTTACGCTTATAGGGATTCCCCTGACATCACATAATGATGTCCTTGATATTATCTTTTCGAGAGGACTTATTTCCTTTTTGGGGATAGCAATTCTATATATCTTAATGCTTAAGGATGCCCTATATGTATTCAGAAAGGATAATAAATCATTTTTTAAAGGCTTTGGTTTAGGGGTTTTTGCCGGACTTATAGGTCTATTAGCAGTAGGACTCAATCAAAATATTTTACAGGTTAAAGATACAGGAGCTTTAGTCTGGCTTATCTTTGGATTGATGGTTTCTTTAAAAGGATTGGAAAAGACAACAACATATGAGCAAGATGATATATAATATTCTTTTTATAAATCCGACTTCAATGATGAGCGGTAGTGAATTCAGCCTTTTGAGCTTGCTTGAAAACATAGATCAAAAAAGATTTAATCCAATACTTCTTTTGCCAGAGGAAGGGCCTTTTCACAAAAAGGCCCATGAGATGAACATTGAAACAATTATTCTTCCTTATATGATAAGATTTGGAGAGGGATATCTGTTCTTCAAACTGCCAAAGATCCTTGCATCACTTCACAGGATGATACGTATTATAAAGAAAAAAGACATACATCTCGTTCACTCCAATTCCCCCAGAACCTCCTATATAGGAGGAATGGCTGCAAGACTTTCTTCAATTCCTTCCGTAACACATGTAAGGGATATCCATCTGAGCCCTTTTTCCCACCCAATAAAAGCTCGATTACTTGGCTTTCTTGCAGATATAATAGTGACCGTATCATATGCAACAAAGAATTCTATTTTAAGTGTAACTCCCTCACTTGAGCCTAAAATAGAGGTTATTTATAATGGGGTGGACATACCGAGGTTGGACAGCAGTGCTGTCCGAGATGTTAAGTTTGAGTTTGGTATTAAAAAAAATACTCCAGTAATTGGAAGCGTTGGCCTTCTCCATCCAGTTAAAGGTCATGATATTTTGATTAAGGCATCTGCCCTAGTAAAAAGTTATTTTCCCTCCATTAAAATCTTTATAGTGGGCAGTACTCTTCTTGAAAGCGATAATAAATTCAAGGATGAATTAGACTTGTTGGTAAAAGATTTAGGCCTGGAAGATAATATCATCTTCACTGGCTTTAGAGAAGATGTTTTTGATTTTATACGGGCTATGGATGTAATGGTCCATCCTGCAACCTATCCTGACCCTTTTCCAAGAATCATCCTTGAAGCATCGGCCTTGAAAAAATCAATCGTGGCCACAAGAGTCGGTGGAGTTCCAGAAATACTCGTGCACAACGTATCAGCACTTCTTGTTAAGCCAGCGGATGCTAATTCTCTGGCTAATGCAATCATATCTCTTTTAAATGATAAAGAAAAAGCAATGAAGTTTGCTTTGGAGGCAAGAAAGAATGTAAAAAATTCTTTTAGCATCGAGAATCATGTTGCAGCAATGACTTCCGTTTACAAAAAATTACTTGGATATTACCCATGAGAATTCTTTTTATTTCACCTTTTTTGCCTTATCCGGAAAACAGCGGGTCAAAAATGAGAGCAATGAGCATCATCCGCTCATTAAAAAGCCATAAGGTTTTTCTCCTCGCCTTCAGAGAAGAAGCAGAAAAATATCATGATAATGAGTTGACGAAGTTCTGCGAAGAACTTTATGTGATTCAAAGACCTGAAATAACTTCTTTTCAGAGATTTATTAATCATTTTTCTCTCAAACCCTTACTTTCAAAAAGATTCTACCTAAGCGAAGCTAGGAAAAAAATAAAGCATATTATCAGGGATAAAGAAATCGATATTGTAGTGGGTGAAACTCTTTTAGTGGCAGAATATATTAAGAATCTTAAAAACATATATAAAGTCCTTGATGAACATAATCTGGAATTTGTCCGGGCAAGTCGGCGAATTGAGGATTGTGAAAGCTGGGTAAAAAAAATCTACTTATATCTAATAACGATTCGTTTAAAAAGATACGAATTAAAAATTATACAAAAATTTGACAGATGTCTTGTTTGTTCTGAGGTTGATCAAAAAACCATAGAGAGATTTCTTCCTAATAGCAATGTTACTGTTATCCCAAATTCTGTCGATACTCAATATTTTAAGCTTGTCAAAGTTAAAAATGAGTCAAAAAAGGTAACCTTTACAGGGACCATGTGGTATGAACCTAATGTAGATGCAGTTAAGTATTTTATCAGAAAAATCCTGCCCCTGTTAAAAAATGACCTTCCTAATATAGAATTCACTATTGTAGGTGACAATCCAACTGAAGACATCTTGTCCCTTTCCCAAGAAAAAGGTGTTTCCATCACAGGGCATGTAAAAGACATAAGACCTTACCTTGCAGACTCACTGGTTTTTGTTGCTCCCATAAGAATGGGGAGTGGAACACGACTTAAAATCCTTAGTGCCATGTCAATGGGTATTCCTATAGTTTCATCAAAAGTTGGGTGTGAAGGTATTGATACTAAAGATGGAGAGAGTATATGTATAGCAGATACTCCCTATCAATTTAGCAACAAAATCATTAAACTATTTAAAGAAAAAGATTATAGAGACCGGATTGCAATGGCAGGAAGAAAGTTAATCGAAACAAAATATTCTCTTGATGTCATTGGAAAAAAAATGGACCGATTATGGAAAAAGATTGAATTAACTATAGTCAAAGATATATGATATCAAATAAATACTATGATAAATAAACCCCTAATCTCCGTAATCTCCCCAACTTACAACCATGAAAGATTTATTGGTCAATGTATTGAGTCAGTTTTATCACAAACATATTCAAATTTAGAACTAATTATTATAGATGATGCTTCGGATGATCAAACCCCTAATATTATTAATAATTTTGTAAGGAAAGATAAAAGGATTAAATTTATTAAGCATGAGGAAAATTGGGGTATTTATCGATTGGCTTACACTTATAATCAAGCATTAGAGTCTGCTCAAGGAGAACTGATAGGTATTCTCGAAGGAGATGATTTTTGGCCTCCTGATAAATTAGAAAACCAATATACTGATTTCAAAAATGAGGAATTAGTCCTGAGTTGGGGGAAAGCAGCATTTACTGATGAATTAGGAAATTTACTTGGGATTAGGCCTAGAAAAACTATGAATAAAAATATGGCCTCAAACAAGCCGAGAGGCATAATTTTAAAATCATTGTTATATAGAAACATTATTCCACCAGTATCAGTTTTATTGAGAAAACAAACATTGCTATCCATTGGTGGTTTTCAACATCGACCTTATTTACCTTATGTTGACTATCCAACTTTTTTGCTATTGAGCTTGCAAGGAGAATTCTGTTTTGTTAAAATTGTTACAGGCTATTGGAGAAAGCATAAAGAGCAGGCCACCTTAAAATATAACGAAGAGCTTGCAAAAGGGGCTTCCAAATTCTCACAGGAATTTGTTAGATTTATTCCAAACGAAATTAAATCTAAATACAATCTTTCCCCTGATAAAATACTCAAAAGAGAAAAAGCCCGAATAGCTTTTAGTTATCTCTTTGAAGCGAGAGTAAGCCTTTCTAGACACAAGTGGAAAGATGCGAGACAGAGCTTTAAAATCGTTCTGAAGCAAGCCCCGTTTTTTCTCAAGGTCATTTCATTACTTTGTCTAGTCATGAGTTATTTTAATATAGATTTAAGCCGGTCATCCAAGTATATGAAAAAGATATTTATAATTTAGCATTTAAGTATATATATGGCTAAAAAAATGAAACTTTGTCTTGTTGCTTCTAGTGGGGGACATCTTCTTCAATTGCATGCTTTAAAACAATGGTGGAAAAAACATGATAATTTTTGGGTGACCTTTAAGAAGGAAGATGCAATTTCTCTTTTAGCTAAAGAAAGGATATATTGGGCATATTTCCCAACCAATAGGAATATCATAAACTTAATTTGGAATACATTACTTGCTCTAAAAATTCTTATTAAAGAAAGACCAGATATAATAGTGTCTACTGGGGCAGGAGTGACAGTCCCCTTTTTTTATGTCGGTAAATTATTAGGAGCAAAACTCATTTTTATTGAAGTATATGACAGAATTGATCTTCCCACCCTTACCGGAAAATTAGTCTATCCTATTACTGATGCATTCATTCTTCAATGGGAAGAACAGAAAAAATCTTACCCAAAGGGAAAAATCATAGGGCAAATACTATGATATTTGTAACAACAGGAACCCATGAACAGCCTTTTGACAGGCTGGTAAAGGAAATTGATAAATTAAGAGAGAAAAACGTAATTAAAGAAGACGTTTATATACAAACAGGATATTCTATTTATAAACCAAAGTTCTGTGAATACTCAGAATTTATTGATTTCAATGAGATGAATAATAAAGCTACAAAAGCAAGGATAATTATAACTCATGGGGGGCCTGCAAGCATAATACTTGCTCTATATAGAAGTAAAATCCCTATTGTTGTCCCGCGGCAACAAAAACATCAAGAACATGTCGATGACCATCAGGTCTATTTTTGCAGAAGACTTGAGGAAAAAGGAAAAATTATTGCAGTTTACAATATAGAAGAGATTAAATATAGAATAATGGACTACGATGAATTAGCAAGTATATTAAATAGTAAAAAAAAGGAAGAAATAGATCCAAAAGAGAAGCTTCTTAAATTCACAAATGCTCTTGATAAAATATGCATTGATCTTACTAAAAGTAAAGAGAAAAAATTAGATACACACCAACAGGACTAAAAATGGGAATTGTGGCAAGATATGCCCAGGGGCTCCATATCCTGTTTTCAAGAAAAGATGGATACTAATCATTTTGCACAGCCACATGCGCTGCCGGATCGTTAGTGATGTTATTGGCAGAAGCTCCAAAACACATGATCTTGCCTGACCCAGATACAGGCGTTATCCGAATAAACACATCGTCATACTCATAGGCTGGGTACGGCCTCCCTGCCTCATCAAAGGGATAAACCCACTGATAATCATACCCTACGAAGGTTTTGGTAAATGACGAACCGATCAAGTTACCATTTCCATCTATCAATCGAAACTCAACTGTTAGAGAATCAGCCGTGGGATTGAAACAGCTCACTGTCGACCTGTATATAGCATTACTCGTCAAATTTTGTATTATCATCTGTCTCGCTGTGTCAGCAGTGTTCGCATCCACATAATTAAGGCCTGAACATGTCTTTGAATAGTCTCCGTTCACTACCCTCGATGTCACATGGATCTTGTGGTCGCTATCCTGTGTGAAAAACTCTACCGCACCTACTTTCCCATAATACGTGAATGCTCCTGAGTCAGCACTATCGATCTCAGAAAGGAGATTGCTTAACTTAACACTTTGGTTTGTCCCAGCACTTGTCCAGAGTGCAAATGGTCCTCTTCGGCCTCCTCCCCCATAGTTGAAATAAACAGAAACCTGTGAGCCGCCTGTAAAATCAGTAATCTGGGCCTCTGTCACCCATGTCCCCCCTCCTGAGGCAGGCGCCCAGATACCCGGAAGCACCTGGTAACTGCTCGGAGAGTTAACATAGGTGGAATCTTGCTGCACAGCCACATGCGCTGCCGGATCGTTAGTGATGTTATTGGCAGAAGCTCCAAAACACATGATCTTGCCTGACCCAGATACAGGCGTTATCCGAATAAACACATCGTCATACTCATAGGCTGGGTACGGCCTCCCTGCCTCATCAAAGGGATAAACCCACTGATAATCATACCCTACGAAGGTTTTGGTAAATGACGAACCGATCAAGTTACCATTTCCATCTATCAATCGAAACTCAACTGTTAGAGAATCAGCCGTGGGATTGAAACAGCTCACTGTCGACCTGTATATAGCATTACTCGTCAAATTTTGTATTATCATCTGTCTCGCTGTGTCAGCAGTGTTCGCATCCACATAATTAAGGCCTGAACATGTCTTTGAATAGTCTCCGTTCACTACCCTCGATGTCACATGGATCTTGTGGTCGCTATCCTGTGTGAAAAACTCTACCGCACCTACTTTCCCATAATACGTGAATGCTCCTGAGTCAGCACTATCGATCTCAGAAAGGAGATTGCTTAACTTAACACTTTGGTTTGTCCCAGCACTTGTCCAGAGTGCAAATGGTCCTCTTCGGCCTCCTCCCCCATAGTTGAAATAAACAGAAACCTGTGAGCCGCCTGTAAAATCAGTAATCTGGGCCTCTGTCACCCATGTCCCCCCTCCTGAGGCAGGCGCCCAGATACCCGGAAGCACCTGGTAACTGCTCGGAGAGGCATGCTTGGATTCTGTCGTAAACTGCCATTCAGAACCCGGAGTGTCTCCACAAGCATTTTTTGCTACTATCTTCCAGTAATATGTCGTACCATACTCTAATTGCGGTAGGTCATAAGGACTTGATGCTGTATTTCCATAAAAACTTGGAGGCGAAGACGTATCGAAATAGACATCATAGGAATCGGCTCCTCCACTGTCTGTCCAGTCTAAATCGGAATTTATAGAAACGCCATGCACTCCATCTGAAGGAGAGGGATTGGCTGGAGTAGATGGAGGAAAACAAGTATATATTGTTACAGACGTCCCAGAAGACCAATCAGATATGATGGCATTGTTTACTGAACACCTTGCTTCAACCCTTACTGTATAAGTATTAGCACTGGACCAAGAATGAGATACGCTTATTGAAGCCGACCAAGCAGAGTATGTGCTGTCACCCCAATCAAAACGATACTCCACGCTGTGCCCCTGCGAACATAAAGATCCACCTGTGGAATACACATATGGTATATTTATTATTCCTTGCGATGGTCCACTGGGCGCGTTCGGGGTGGAAACCGTGTGAACTTCAGAATATTCAGAGAGAGAAATTGCAGGATCACCATAAAGATTAAAATCAAAAAGATTCATCCAGGATGACCCTCCCCAATACCCTCCATTAAGCCCCATATCGCTTTTCACATCAAAAAGGGCAACAGCTGCTTTTTTATCATTGCTCACCAGATCTTGCCCATAATAATAGCCTATGCTTGCATTGTCACATAAATACTTTAATCCAGTATACCAAGATGTTACAGCATACCAGCTCACTCTTGACGCACTATTGGTTGTGATTGCTCCATTATATAACAATGCGGTCCCAAGATTGCTTGAGCTTTCAGGGTATCCATTGTTGCATGAACACTGGTAAACAAAAGAGGGATAGTTATCATTTAATGAATTGGAGCCTGAAGTACTCATTATAGTTCCCCATCCACATGGGGAGTAACCAAGATATGCTCCAGTTGAACTTCCATGTCCCCACCACCATACCATTCCAAAGGGATTGCTCATCCATCTTGTGCGTGTTGCCCCATCCACCAGTTCTTCAGCCGATAGAAAAGAGGAATCGGCCTCAGGGCAAACACTGCCCTGCATATACATTGTCCAGGATGAAAAACCTGCAGGAGAAAGATAGCCGGATTTCATCGCTTCCCCTAAGTAGGCACCATCAGTAGTTGAATCTGAATAACTCATTGGGAGAAGGGCGCTCTGTCTCCAGGTTATTCCACTGGCGATTGTGTTCCCATAATTTATTGTTTTACTTAAGACAGAGTCTAAATCTGCCACTCCGGAGTAGACAGGAATTCTTCCCACATAAATTTCATTCGAAAAATCTACGCCTCCAGTTCCCCGATCGCCAATATATTCTCCAAAATATCCATCGCCATCCAGATCCCAATTGCCTGTCAAGTCAGCATAGAAATAATCAGTAGGGGATTCACGGTAGGTTGCCTCACTATATCGAGGCCAGCACATCTTCATGGGAACATCTCCTACCGGGTCAGAGTCATTACTTGGGTCATCAGGATCTGGATTTCCTATCAACAGGACATACTCGATAGTGTAACTGATATAATTGTTTTTTAACCACTCTCGAATCTTCTCAGCTATGCCATTCGGTGCCTGCCCGGTTAAAATCCCATAATCATCCTCTGTCACAATTAAAGGAGAATATCCTTTGCCAGATAAATAACCCGTGAAATTCGCAAGCTGGGTACTGGAAGCTACAATAGAATTTGTAGTAATAATGACATAATCATGGGTTTGTGAGGGTTTTGGGATTATGCCAGATGGGTTATACCAATTCTTTGCCTCTTGATAATTTAATAATATTTTCTCTGCCCTTGTGTCCATAACCTCGTCTGAAAGAACAACTTTAGGAATGAACTCAAAACCTATTCTGCTATAGCTAATTTCTAGTGTGACTTCTGGAATATATCTTAATTCACGGGATACTGGATTATATTGAAATGGCGTATACTTAACCTTTACTATCCTCCATTTTCTCATCTGGGAAATCCCTAAATACTCTACTGCCCCCTCAGGATAAAATGAATCGTTTGAATAGATATCAGCCTTTCGACCGATTATCTTTAGACCGTCTCTCCATGTTGCAAGAGCGGGCAGTTCCTTTATCTGACAGCTGCCAATATATATTTTTTGGTTCTCATCATATTTGACCTCTATGCTTTTTAAATCTACATCAGGAGGTACGGCGATCTGATAGATTGTTGAGGGCAGATTAGGGTATCCGGGTATGCCGTAGGAAAAATATCTATCCATCACAATCCGGCTAAAACCATCTTTTGTCATTTCAATATTATAATCTGACGATTTTAAATGGTAAGTCTGTTGCCCATAGAGTAGGAATCCTCCAGAAAAATAAAGAGATATGACAAAAAATATCATCAATTTTTTATTTTTCATCTTAACTATAACCTATTTCACCGATACTCTTACGGAAGGTCTCCTCCTTGGCTGGAAAAAATTACTATTGGTAACATGATGATGTGATGAACCTCCTGCTGAAGTCAATTGTATTATAGACCACCCGCACGGTCAATAAAAAAAAGGAGGTGCACAAATGAATTATATGGGGATTGACCATCATATGCAATACTCACACATTAGATTTAACTCCTCTATCATAAATGAATTCATTTTTATTAAGAAGTAGGCGAGGATATTCAAGTCATGGCAAAAACAAAGCAAAGCTCGGGCTATGCGAAAACAATATGTGGAGTGAGTAATGTTGACGGACTACGGCTTCATTTGGAAGATATATGATGATAATGAATGTGATGAAAACCTCTACTTACAGAACTTCTCTTTCCTCATATCAAGAAAACGAGAATAAATTATTTTATATAGCCAAGAGCCTTCAATTTCTTTTCCAAATCTGGCGGAATATCAACCTTTCTTCGCTCCAAGCCTAATTCATTCCGACCATTGCGATGGGAGAATAGTTTCTGTAATCTCAGATAGTCTTCAAAACCACTGAATTTAATATTGATTTGTTCTTGTACATCTTTTACATCATATAGCTCAAAAAGTGGGACATATTTTTTTGGTGGTTTTCTGCGAGAACTTTTATTATAGATCAATTTTTTTTCTCTATCCAATATCGCGTTTATATCATTACCATCTAAGGCCTCTTCAAAATACAATGTTCTCTGTGGATCTAAATTGTGCAGAATAGAAACCCCATCAAGTTTATATGGCTCGCTGATCCTTAGTATATCCAGGATTGTCGGATAAATATCAATATGCTGTGCCCGCTCAATATGTATTCCGTTTTTTAATTGTCTGGTTTTTATGCTGAGCGGTATCTTCACCTGCTCATTATATAATGTCATTCCGTGTACAATGCCATCATGGTCGAAAAATTCTTCACCATGATCTCCAGTAAAAATAATGACAGCATCATTATATATGCCAATTTTCCTCATTTTATCCATTAAACTCCCAAAGGAGAGATCATTAAAATATATTTCTTGATCATAACGTGTTTTCATGTATTCAATTTGAGATGCTGTTGGCTGAATTTTTTTCCTTTCAATATTGGGCAATAATTCAAAATCATAGGTATCGATCGGTTCATACTTGTGGATATCAAACATATCCTTCACACTTTCTTTTGGGGTATAGGGATCGTGGGGATCCATAGTCCAAATTAGCATAAATAAAGGCTTTCTTTCTTTTTGTCCAAGATACGTTTTTAAGAATTCAAATACGTTTTTGTTAATCTCATCTGATTGGACAGTTCGGGCCGGGTACTTACCTAACAACTCTATGAACCTATCAAATCCTTGAGAAAACCCGAATACGTTACTAAGATTCCCATTACTTATCCACGCAACATTATAATATCCATTATCTTCAAGAGTTTCTGCAAGTGAAACTATCTCATCTGGTAGTCTATCTTTTCGTTTCATTGTTTTGTGGTTTTTCGGGAATAATCCAGATAGGATAGATGCGCAACTGGGTTTTGTCCACGAATCATTTGCATATGCATTGATGAAAAGGGAATTTTCTTTAGCAAACTTGTCAATATTCGGCGATGTATTCCTTTCGTAACCATAACAACTCAAATGATCTGCTCTGAGCGCATCAATCACATACAACAGAATGTCTGGTTTGATTAATTCCGAAAAAGCCTGATGTCTTTGTTGAATCACATCTTTTTCTTTATGCACGTTTAGTGATATCTGTGACCAGATTGTAAAACTG
>CBFDDY010000008.1:0-22525 GCA_965603705.1 uncultured bacterium
CATTCGGAAGAATTGGTAGAAAGGCTTGCCGTAATCGTAATGGAATTCGAGGCTGACCGATGAGGCCCCGATCAGTCTTAGTTCTGCGGATTCAATGAAGACTTCTCTTAGACGGTGGTGTTCTTTTTTTGAAAATTTGTTGAATATCTCATCGATGTTGTCGATAAATAGAATGATTTTTTTATTATTCTTTTTCAAAGCCTTTTCTAACAGCTGAAAACATCTATATTCATAATCGTCATCAAATTGTATTTTCTGCATCTCGTTGTAGAGGCCGGCAATTTCATCGTAATCTTCCAGATACTCGGCCGTGGTTTCCCATAGTTTATACAATCGGCTGATGTTGTACTGCTCTTCATTGAAAATAATTGGAATGATCCTTTTACTGAGTTGATTATCTTTGTTTATTTCATAGGCGATACGAAGGAGAAGCGTTGATTTTCCCTGTCCCCGTATGCCCTGTATGATGTAGTGTTGTTCAGGGAATTTCATCTCCGAATTCTTGATGTCTTTAAAAATTTCCCGAAATAACTTCGTTCTCACGACGAAGTTTTCGATGAGCTCCTGTGGAGTCTGGTTGGCAGGATTGTAAATTTTGGGAAAATCAATTCGCGACATTTTTCCTCCACCACATTCTCAAGATCGGTGAATTGTAACGGTATATCCTGTTATTTTCATTGTTGTTTATATATCCATCGTAAACCAAAGCATTCACAAGGTCCTTGAATGTATTTTCTAATTTATATTTTACAGCAAGGTTAAATATTTCATTGGATTCAATGGTTTCATTTTCTGATATTAAATTTAAAAGATCTTTGATAAAATTATATTCATTTCCCTGCAAGGTTCCACGCAGTCTTGTATGCCAATGCTCAAAGTGATGCCGCTGCTCCAGCATTTGTGATAATGCTTTGTCGATTGTAGAGTTGGTAATCTCTTCCATTTCATCCTCCCGATGTATTACCTTTAATTCTTCTATGGTAAGCTGGATATAGAAGGGGATCAACCATTCGATTTGTTGAAGGATGTAATCAATCGAAGTTTCGGACAAACCAAATGGGACATTATGTAATAGTTTATCAATGAGATCTTTTGCTTCCTCGACTGAAAACGGTGTGATTTTTAATCTCGAAAGATCGTTGATGGTTTTTATAGCGTTTAAATTGCTGACAATGTTTTCCAATCCAATCGATCCTGTATAAATGAACTGAACCATCTCGCTTACTTCTGTATCTTGTCTTAAATCTCTGTTACTGTTTAAAAACGTTCGAGCCTCATTGGGGCTTTCATCTCTGAGAATATTATCGAGGGTTTCTGGAAATTCATCCAACATAATCACCAATTTTTTTGTTTCCGAGTCAGCAGATTTTAACATTCGCATAAGCATTTCTTTGTAATTATGACCCTCACTTACACCAAATTCGATTCCATCGGGCCCGACTTTTTTAATAGTCGGTTTGTGCTTTTCTAATAATGTAAGTATTCTTTTAGATTTTTTTATATAATCAGTTTCCAAAGTTTTATTAACGATTCGCCGAAAGAATTCATTTTCATTATTTACCGCTGCTGTAATTAAGTAAATAAATTGATAATTAGCTTTTGGATGATCCATAAGAAATTTCATCAATGACGTTTTTCCTACACGTCTCGGTGCTGCGATTAGGATATGTTTTCCCGAATCTATCATGCCCCATGCCTGATCGATTAAATTTTTCCGCACGTAAAAGTCATCGCCTCTTACAGGTTGTCCAGTTTGAATTCTCATTATGAGCACTCCTTTTGACAAAAAATTAATTGTTATCTTAGTTGACAATATAATTATTGTCAACAGTTTTGTCAAGTCTTTTCTCTAATTAATGGGGATCTTTTTTTGCTTATTAGTACTTGGGAAATCTTGTAATTGATAGTAAAAATTAGGAGTTAACAAAACAATGAGTGGTTTATGTGGATAGTGCTGGATCCATATTCCAAAATATTTCTCATGAATAAGTACAGAAAAAAAATGTCCTGGGAAAGGATTCCTAGGACATCAAGAGGACGATTAAAGTCTTTATCAAAATTATCGGACATCATATCTCAGAAAGGCTACAAAAGTCCCAGCCAGGGCGGTGATGCTGTAAAACAGCAGCAATCCAAAATCGATGATTGTTTGGCAAACCGTCTGTGAGAGGGAGCGTTGTGTCGTTTCAGCTAAATTCGGACCACTCATGATATTTTCTAAGCGATGGTTTATGGACAACTCACCCTCTGGAAGGATGCTGACCCTGCTATTGATGAAGTTGAGGATGATCAGAAGAGGCTAGCTGGGTTGAAAAGCAATTGAGGCCATTGGAAGCCAGAAGCACTAATGTTCCAGCTTCCTGGTTTATAGATACGACGATATGCTTAGAGCAGGGAGCGATGGGTTACCTCATAGGATAGACGAGGGCGAGGGAGGGGAATTCTCAGGAAAGGGGAAATCTTTACAACTTCTTAACAAACCTCTGACAACTTACCTCATGCCAAAGCTTAAATTATTAATTGAAGGAAATGATACAGGAGGTTTGAAATGAAAAAATTCATAGCATTATTTTTGGCCATTTCATTTTTGTTAATGAATTGTGCTATGTATAAACGTGGAGCATGGATAGGGCTTGAGCCTAATCAGAAACCTGGGGCTTTATTGATCATCCAGCAAAAAGATGGCGACCTTGTAGGGGGAGAGCTGATTGCAGTTAAAGAAAATTCACTATTACTGTTGGAACGAGATTCAGGAGCAGATGTGACTGTTGATATTGAGGATATTAGTGTAATCAAGATTAATAATAAATCGAAGGCTGGAGTTGGATTGTTAGCGGGAGGGGCTATTGGAGCTTTTCTCGGATATGCGACATACTCAAAACCTAAAAGTGAAGGGTGGATTACTATGGATTTTGGTCCAGGTGGGAATGCAGCTGGAGGAGGAATCTTGGGGGGTCTGCTTGGATTATTAATAGGTGCAACTGAAGGAACAGATGAAACAATCCAAATTGAAGGAAAGTCTGCTTCGGAAATCAAAGAAGCTTTAGAAAAACTACGCAAGAAAGCCCGAGTCACTAACTTTCAATGATGTAGCCAGAACACAACAAGAGGCAAGTGGTGTTCCGTTTCAGAACAATATTTTCACACATAGAGATTGCTTTTTATTTAACAACCCTCGATTCCAGGACCTTATCGATATCTGATTTTTTAAAGCGGACGGTCTTTTGAAATTTTATATATGGAATTACCCGGTTTTTCATTAGGCAGTCAAACTAGCAGGAGTTCCTAAAAAATTTCCGTTTATTTTCATATAAACATAAACTTTTCAGCAAGTTATAATAAATAACAAGTGGGAAGCTATTTTTTTAAGGAAAAGCGGTAAAAAGAATCAGGTTAGTTGATTAAGAAAACCGTGAGCAAGGATGAGCGGGCATGGTTCTTCTCCTTTAAGGAGAAGAGAGCGAAGACTGTATCCGAGCGGATTTTCCTCGCTGGGGAAAATTCGCGTGTTTTCGTATCAACTGGCCTGATTCTTGCTTATGGCTAAGGAGCTTAGAAAAAATGGGGGAGCTCCAAATTCCCCTTTATATTTGCTCTTTTTTTCGCTTTATGTTAAAAAAAGGGCCTGATGTAGATTGAGCTAGGAGTTACTAATGAAGAAAAAGTTCAAAAAACGTTTAAAAGGCGATGAGTTTATTGAAATTGTTAATAAATCAATCCATTTTATTAAAACGAATGCTAAACAATTTTTATACGGAATTGCCGGTCTGGTAGTAATATTTCTGATATTTTTAGGAGTTAAATTTATCCAATCAAAAAATATTAAAAAGGAAAGCCTGCTCCTTGGCAATATTATCCAAGTGACTGAAGAATTACAGGACAATCCGGATAAACTAGCTGAACTGGAGGAACTGGGCGGAACAGGCAAATTTGCTCGTATTGCATATATTAATGCAGCGGTATTTTCTATAGAGAAGAGTGATTTTGATAAGGCTATGACCTTTCTTGAGAAGATCCCTGAGAGCAGAAAAGATATTATTTATTATCAGGGGCAGCACCTAAAAGCGCGGATTTATTATATAAAGAAAGAATATGACAAAGCTCTTGAGGTCTATCAAAAAATAGAAGAAGAAGATCCTGCAGATTATGCCTTGGATGCTGTGTTGTTTAACATGGCTGAGATCTATGAGGAGAAAGGGGAGATAGAGCAGGCCCTTATGATCTATAATAAAATAAAAGATGATTTCCCTCAGACCTTTTACGGCTATGAAGCTAATCAAGCAGTTCAAAAGCTTGAGGATAAAAAATAGATCTTCTCTTGAAAAATAAATATAATCGACTATAATAAACTGTTAATTTTAGATACCAAACTTGGATTATTAATAAATACAGCGCCATTTTTTTATGAATAGTCTAAGTTAATAATAGGAGGAATAAAATGGCCTTATTAATTAATGAAGAATGCATTAATTGCGGAGCTTGCGAGCCTGAATGTCCAGTCGAAGCGATTACGGCCGGAGATGAGATTTATGAAATCGATCCCGCTAAATGCGTAGAATGTGAAGGACATTATGACGAACCGCAGTGTGCTGCTGTTTGTCCGACTGATGCATGTATTCCTGATCCGGATCATCCAAAATCCTAATAAAAACTGTAAGGTATTATTACTTTAGGTATTAATAGGAGTGATGAAAGTCACTCCTATTTTTTTTTATTATATAGATTTTAATGCAAAATAAATCCCCTGATTTTCCCCACCCGGTTCCTGTAAAAAGGTCTTTTTTTGACACAAAAAGAACCTGGTTGAATATCTTACTCTTTGCTGCAACCGGCTTTTCCGCATTTTTTGTTGGTATCTCCTGGAGTTTGAGTTATTTATATGCAGAATCGATAAGCAGAGGAGATGAGGTAGCTATCAGTCCCAAGATTTTCCTGGAACCTGAGGTCATTTCCCTTAGCCTTCTTTATGCAGTAGTATTGATCGCAATTTTACTTGCTCACGAAATGGGTCATTACCTTACCTGCCGTTATTATCGTATTGATGCTACCCTTCCGTTTTTTATTCCTGCTCCCACTTTGATCGGTACTATGGGGGCCTTTATTAAAATCAAATCTCCCATAACCCGGAAGCACCAGCTTTTTGATATTGGAGCAGCCGGGCCGCTGGCCGGATTTGCCCTTGCTCTTCCAGCGATTTTTTATGGAATATCTCTTTCAAAAATCGTTCCTGCGCTTCCAAGTGAGGGAAGTATTGTTTTTGGAGATTCTCTGCTCATTAAGCAGGCTGTTGCTCTCTTTTTAAAAGATATCCCTGCTGGTTATGATATTATTGTCCATCCGATCGCTTTTGCGGGGTGGGTTGGAGTCTTAGTCACAGCTCTTAATCTTTTCCCGATAGGGCAGCTTGATGGAGGACATATTCTGTATGCTTTTTTAGGCAGAAAGTCCCAAAAACTTGCTCCTTGGATATTAATCGCATTTATCGTTATGGGCATATTCTTCTGGGTCGGATGGTTTGTTTGGGCTATTCTGATCACTTTTTTAGGATTTAAACATCCGCCTGTCTTAGATGAGGGGAGTCAAATGTCTCAAGGTAGAATAATCCTGGGGATTGCAATCATTATAATTTTTATTATTTCGTTCATTCCTGAACCGATTCATGGGTATAGTTTATTTGATATAATCTAATAAAATCGGTTAAAAGACTACAATTTCTTTATTTTCAACATCTTCCTGTAAGTCATTGAAAACAATAAGGATATGGCAAATGACCAAATAGTGTGCAAAACGTTGCATGTCCCAGAAATTTCTGGAAATAGAGTTCTATATGATAGTGTTTATCCACAATTTATCCACAGTTTTTGTGAAAAAAATTATAAAGATTTTGATGTCTTGTGAATTGATATTTTCTAGCATATAATGAGTATCTAATGCCTAATATATTCAGACATATCGAAAGCGAATTTAAGAGCTTAAAAAGAAAATTTACCCAAGGAATAATATCTGACCGCGAGTTTAAAGACAGATTAAAAAATCTGAGGGTCGATGATAAGAAGGGAATGTGCTGGACAATCGGAGCGCGGACAGGAAAGTGGTACTGTTATGATGGAAGAAAATGGATCGAATCAAAGCCGCCTTCTTTGAAGGAAGGTAAAGCTATTTGTATTTATTGCGGCTACGAGAATGAACTTGAGAATGATATGTGCGATTACTGCGGGGGGAATCTGGATGGTGGAGAGTACTCTTGCCCAAAATGTGGTTGCAAATTGAATTCCCCAACTCAATTTTGTCCTGAGTGTAAAGAGGAATTAAATCTAAGCCCAACTCCTGAGAAACCGGGCGATTTAAACAAAGGGGAAAAAAAAGATGGGCTGAAGACTAAGGTTGAAAATTCAACTTGGAATAAATTTGTCCACTTGGATTCAGATATAAAGGAAGAAGAAGAGGACCTGGCAGATGATGGTGGCTCAAACTTTGTTCTGCGTTTTGTCAGCCCGAGTTCTTTAATGTTCTTTTTTGGAATTGCAGGATTGGTTTTCGGAATTATTGGAGGTGTTTTTGCAGGTATCTCAAGTATGTTTCCGGGAGTGGTAGAAAATCTGCCGAATTTTTTACAATCTATTCAAGGCCGGCTTCCTGGCGGGATTGTTTTTGGCTTGCTTGGAGGGGCAGCGGGATTTGTCTGCCTCGGAATATTAGGATTGATAAATGCTGTTATTATAAATGTTATAACTTCTTTTTTAGGGGGAATAAAAATACGCCTCGAAAAATATTAACCTGGATGATTCACGAGTCGAGGTTGCCGTAGATGAGAGGCACAATGGATGCAGCTGTGGTATTTCACCGCAAATCCATTGTAACGAAGTAGATGCGGTAAGATCGGCTCGCCTGAAAGGTAAAAAATGTCGATTATAAATAGAGATTACATCGCAAAGGAAATGATTAATTATTTATCCGAAACAATCAGTGTAAAATGTTGATTTATGAGGAATTAACACTAACATTGACATTTTTTATGAATAGTTCAGGTTAGAAGGCACAGTGGATTTAAGCCTTTTGCTCCAGGGCAAAAGCAATTTGGCCAAGGGAGATCGATTCGTCATTTGGGGAATATAGGACTGGGCGCAGAATGTGAAAATTCTGTTTTTCAAGCTGTCTGAATGCTGCCTGGAATAAAAATTTATTAAGAAAAACCCCGCCTGCAAGCACAACAGTATTGGTATTATGTTCCTGCCGGCATTTTAGCGCAACCGCAACGATAATATCTGCCAGGGTATTATGGAATTTTGCCGAGAGCTCAGAAACAGATGTTTTATTTTCGATATCCCTTACTATTGTTTTTATGGTTTGTCGGAAGGATACGATATACGGCTCTTTCAAACCGTCCTTTTCCTGACTGCGGGAAAGTTCAAATTCATATGATTTTTTTATGCGGGAGTCAGCACAAGATTCCAATAGCATTGGTGCTTGGGCTTCAAATTCAACTTCAATGGGAGCCAGGCCGACTAAAAATGATACAGCATCAAATAGCCTCCCGCAGCTGGATGATTGCGGACAGCACAGCTTCTGTTCTAGCATTGCTAGAACACCCTTTATTTTAGCGGGGCTGACTTTCATCAAAGCGTCAAGAACGGGAAGATCGCGCCCGAATATATTATAGAGATAGGCAAGTGACATTCTCCATGGCTGTTTTGCAGCCAAGTCTCCCCCGGGAAGCGGCATATACTTAAAGTGGGCGAAGCGTTCATATCTGCTGTAGTCGGCCAGCAGGAACTCTCCTCCCCAGGCAGTACCATCATCCCCATATCCAAATCCATCCAGGGCGATCCCTAGAACTTTTTCTTTTCGGGCAAAATTGTGCTCAAGCATAGGAGCAAGTATATGAGCAAAGTGGTGCTGGACTTGTAAATGAAGCAATCCGCTATTTTCAGCATATCTGGTGGTGTGAAAGTCAGGGTGGAGGTCTGAAACAATGATATTCGGTTCGATATCAAAAAGTCGGGATAGGTGAGCTATTGCTTCCTGAAAGTATTTGAAATTCTGGTATTCATCCAGGTCGCCCAAGAATTGACTGGTGATTACATAACCGTTTTTATAGACTGAGATAGTATCCTTTAATTCTCCGCCTAATGCCAGGATCTGACCGGAATATTTAAGCTGCTCTGGGACAGCCTGGGGATAGGGGACATATCCTCTGGCACGGCGGATAAAAAGCGGCTTGCCTTTAAAGACCTTCATTACTGAATCATCAGCCCTCATTGATATAGGGCGGTTATGAGTTAGGATATAATCACAAAGCTTTCTAACTCCTTCATTCTCATTTTTCATAATAGGAGAATCTTTCAGATTGGAACTTGTGGCAATAATTAGCTCAATATCTTCAAGTAAGAGATAATGAAGAGGTGTGTAGGGCAGCATAAACCCCAGTTCATTAAGTCCGGGGGCTATTCCCTGAATGTCTTTTTTTTTCTTGAGCAAAACGATTGGACGGCGGGGGGAGCAGAGTTGTTTTATTTCTTCTGGGCTGACATGAGCATAATCCTTGATGGTTTTTATATCCTTGGCCATGAGTGCCAGCGGTTTGTAATTACGTGATTTGATCTTGCGTAGTTTCCGAACCGCTTCCTTATTAAACGGATCGCAGACGAGATGAAAGCCTCCGAGTCCTTTAACTGCCAGTATATTGCCTGATTTGAGCAATTCAGAAGTTTTTTTTATGCCTCTGGAGATGGATTTTCCAGTGCGGGCATTAAGGAGAGTTACTTGAGGGCCGCAGTCCGGGCAGGCAATTGGTTGGGCATGGTATCTACGGTCCATAGGGTCGGAATACTCCCTGTGACAGCTGTTGCACATCTTGAATCCGGCCATAGTGGTTTTTTCTCTGTCATAGGGAAGACTTTTGACAATAGTATAGCGCGGTCCGCAGTCAGTGCAATTAATAAAAGGATAGAGGAAGCGGCGGTCTGTTTTAGTGTTCATCTCTTTATGGCAGTTGTCACAAATAGATATATCAGGGGATATAAAAACAAAGCTGCTGCCCTTGCCTGTTTTTTTGATAGAGAATTCTTTACAACCAAACCATTCGGCTGAATGGATATTGATTTTTTCAATCCTGGCAAGAGGTGGTTTGTTATGTTTGAGGGCTTTGATAAAGTTATTAAAATCGCAGGGGGTCTCCGATTCGAGGTGGATTTCCACACCGATACCTATATTTTTCACCCAGCCGGAATATTTAAGATTTCGGGCTGTCCTGTAAATAAAGGGCCTGAATCCAACACCCTGTACAACTCCAAATACAACTGCTTCTATTGCCTTTGATTTTTCCATATTGAATCAAACTTTTAACGGTTAACTAGCCTGACCTATTCATAAAAAAATAGCGACTCGTGAATAATCCAGGCTAGAGTTATCGTTTATCTATATTTTTAATCTGTTTTTTAATGTTATTTTCCCGATTATAACTGCGGTCTATCTTGGAATATAATATTGCTAATTCTTTGTGGTCATTCCGTTTATCATTGACCAACCGGCCCAGGTTCTGATAATGCGGTTTTTTGTTATTATCGATTTCCAGAATTTTTTCTGTTACTTTATGCTTGGTTTTTTCCCATTCTCTGATTTCTTTATGGAATCTACGGGTTTCCTGCTTGTTTTTTTCACTTATTGATTTGATTTGCTGGTTGGATTCTTTGTTTTTCTGTTTGTTTTTCAAGCTTTATTTTTTCCTTGATCTGTTCATCAATATACTGGTCTATATCCTTGATATCTTTTGCTAAGCATTTGATCTTTTTAGTGCTTTCTTCTTTTTCTGCCTTTATTTTCTTGGCAGACAGGTCTTTGTTATTTTTTATTTCATAGACTTTATTATTTGTATTATTTATTTTTTTAACTGTTGCTTCACGTGACTTTTGATGTTCGATGATTTGTGAATTAATTTCGATTTCTTTTTCGCTGATCTTTATGAGTCTTTGGTTTATAGTATTTTTTTCGGTTTCCAATTGAGCTTGATTGATATCATGTTTTTTTTGGCTTTTTTCAAGGTTCTTTTTTAAATTCTGGATCTTTTTTTCGCTCTCTTTTTGCTCTAAGCGTTTGGTAGATAGGGTTTCTTCCATTGAGGCTAGTTTAGTGAGGACAGCTCCCCCTGTGCTAATTTCTATGCCTTCTTCCCAGCATTTTTGACCTATTTCTAGGATAAAATTTTCCTGCTTAGTCTTTTCCCGTTTTAATATGGAATGAAGCCGAATTTTTATTAGATTTTTTTTGATTCCGAAAAAAAAAGAATCAAGCCTGCGCCTCATATCTTTATTTCTGAGGAAAATAAAAGCCAGCAGGAGGATGATGATACAAAGCAGTATCCAGAAGATCCAGTAAGGGAGGCCTTCTCGTGATCCTTCAGTTATATTTTGGGCGGTGAAAACACTTGCTAAGAAAATTTTCATTTTTT
This sequence comes from uncultured bacterium, assembly GCA_965603705.1. Taxonomy (GTDB): domain Bacteria; phylum Acidobacteriota; class Aminicenantia; order Aminicenantales; family Aminicenantaceae; genus JAUVXM01. The sequence goes on from CBFDDY010000008.1 coordinate 10,448, forward strand.
TATAATTTCTGATGGTAGCTTATTATTATGATTAAAGGAAGGTTTTTCCTCATAATCCTGAATTACCCATTCGATAAGATAGGTTGCAGCCGGGAGGTTTTCTGCAAAAATGGATTGAATATCTCCTTCAGAGCTAAAAAACCCTCCATGTAGGAAGTCTATTGGGGGAAGCTCAATAGTAAAAGAGGGGATCGCATATACTCCTAAGGCCCAATCGGTTGTATCTCCATTGGTTAAATATAGGGTCGAGCCGGCTCGTCCATAGTCATAAATCCGGCCGTGTACTGCTTGGATACGCTCAGACATGGCCTGGGACAGGGTGTAAAGAAGATCATCAATTTGAGAAGGTTCTGCTTTATATCCCCAGGGGTAAAGGATTGCTTGGGAAAAGTTATGGTAGCTTACTATGGCCTTAAAATCATGTTTAGCTACCAACTCGCGTATGGCTTGGGTTTCAGGTTCGGAAAAGGGAGATTGTCCACGAAAGACCTGAGAAATGGAATCGGGGCTGGAGCCTTGATTGTCAAATCCCCACTTGAAGTCGTAATTACGGTTAAGGTCGACTCCATATGTCCCATCTCTATTGTCTCGCCGGTTTTTCCGCCAGTATCGGTATACATAGATACTGTATTCTAGCCCGTCCGGATTAACAATCGGTACTATCCAGATCTCGCTGTTATCAACGAGTGCTTTTATGTCTGGGTCGGTGCTGTAATTGGCAGTAAGGAGTTTTGCCAGCATTAAAGGAACCTCGACTGATATCCATTCGCGGGCATGATGGCAGCCAAGAAAGAGAATTTCTCCCTCATTTTCTTCTGACCCTACCTGGTCGCTGATTTTGATAGCCGATATATTTCGTTCTTCGAGGCTTGTGCCAATAACATGGACTTTGGCTATGTCAGGGTATGTTTCTTCAATGGAAGCAAGCTCCTGTTCTGTTTCCTGGTAGGAATGAAAGTTTCCATTAATTCCTCCTTGGATAGAAGCCGCATTTATCTTAAAGGGAGGGAATTTGAAGGTTTCGATGGAATAGGGGATGTCCTTTTTGTTTAATTTGAGAAGGTCGGATATGCTGGAGACTATGTAGATCTTTCCATCTTTTTCCATTAAAAAATCAAGGTTCATTTTTTTAAGTTTTTCTATAGTTTGCGGATTTTTGTTAATGCTGATAATATCCCAATTTCCAATATCCTGCGGAAAAGATGGAGAGAGCAGCAGGATGGCTAAATTGAAGATAAATAATATTTTTTTCATGTTTTAAAGCCTGAATCCAAGTGTCAGGGTTGCTTTCTTGGTTTTTAAATTATCGCCGGACCCGGTTTCGAAGCCAAACATTAACCCAAGGTCAAGAAAAAAATGCGTTCCTCTGATCCCAAGCCCGGTTGTAAAGTAATGATATTTTGAGGCTGGCTTCTTCATCGGCTGGGGGTCATAGCTAAATCCCGCCCAGGCCGGTACTTTTAGAAGATAATTAAAAATCTTGATAGAAGTCACATACTCAATACCTGAATTAATTATGACTGTATTTTTAAAATCTCTATTAAGTTCTTCCCCAAAGTAATTGACTTTGTAATTTTCCCAATTGAAGAAACTGACATCTAAGGCAAAACTGAGGGGATTGGAAATCCTGTAATTGAGACCGGCTCCTAAAACTAATGGCTGCTTGAAGCTGCTTTTGTGGGATATCTCGATGGATATATCCGTATTTCCTGCCGGAGTGAAGTTACGCAAACGGCTTTCACTGTCAGCTTTCCTGGTATAGGGAGACCGGAATATAGTTGCGAGCATAAAATCTTGGCTGATATTAAAAATAAGGCCGCCGTTAATATAGTATCCGTCAATATCATGATGTTTATAATCGGTAATAGTAATATCCGGCATAAAGTTTTTATCTTCCCAGTTCCTCTCTAATGAGCCCTTAACAAAGTTGATCCCGATACCGGCTGAAATCCAGGGATTAAATTGTTTTGAGAGAGAGAGATTTAGATTGCTCAGGGAACCTTTTTGAGAATACTCAATGTATTTATTAAGGTTGTCCTGGTAATAGGATTCGTATTTAGCTGTTGGCCTGCTGTAATTCTCCAATTCTGCCTGGGATACTGCTATCCCCCAACTCCCTAAATTGTATGATATTCCTATAAGATCGAAAGCGTAGATCGTAATAGGTGAATTTTCTTCAGAATGAAGAAGCCCTGTATTGATAAAACCGTACTTATTAAGCTCTGCGGATTGGATGGAGGAATTGAAAGTCAGAGTTAGCTTGGGAAGTTTATTTATCAGTGCTGGGTTAGTAAGCACAACTGAGCAATCAGTTAAGTTGGTGAAACGCACATTACCCATTCCGGCAATCGAGCCGCTTGCCGGTCCAAGGAGGTTCCAGGTCATCAGAGGGGCTTCATCTTCGTACTGGCCCAGTAAAAGCTGCGCCTTTAATGTTGAAGGATATAAAATGAATAGACTAATAATTGTTATTGCCAGCTTTTTCATTTCTTTTCATTCTAACTATCTTTTTTATTGTTTGCAAATAGAAGCTAAATTCCTTAGACTATATTTTTTCCCGGATTTTTCTTGATTTTTGGGAAGAATTCAGGATTTTTTGGAGATGTCATGAGTAATGAAAATAAACGGCGGGTAAAAATTATTGGAACTGGATTTTATGTTCCAGATAAGATTTTAACCAATGCAGACCTGGAAAAAATGGTTGATACTTCCGACGAGTGGATTACTACCCGTACCGGGATCAAAGAGCGTCATATTGCTTCACCTGAACAGGTCACTTCTGATTTAGCGATTGAAGCGGGCCGCAGGATTCTAAAAGATGCCGGTTTAACTGTGGATGATATTGACCTGATCATTGTCGCAACCTCCACCCCGGACACGCTTTTTCCTTCTACCGCATGTTGGGTACAAAAAGGTCTTAAAGCCGATCATGTCCCGGCATTTGATATATCAGCTGGATGTACAGGATTTATGTACGGAATGATCTTAGCAGAAAGTTTGATTTTAAACGGGACAAATAAGAGGATACTTTTGCTGGGAGCCGAGTGTTTGACCAAAATCACAAACTGGAACGACCGCAACACCTGTGTTCTTTTCGGGGATGCTGCTGCCGGAGTTGTCCTGGAAGCAACTGAGGAGGATTGTGGAATGCTTTCCTATTACTGGAAAGCGGACGGAAACTTGGGTGATTTATTGCTGCAGCCGGGCGGAGGAGTACGCCACCCTTGTTCCCAGGAAGTTCTGCAGCAAGATCTCCGATATCTTGCTATGCGCGGCAATGAGGTTTTTAAGCATGCTGTTAAGTGCATGGGGGAGGCAGCTGTAGAGGTTATAAAAAAAGCGGGATTGCAAAAAGAAGATATAGATCATTTGATTCCCCATCAGGCTAATGCTAGGATTATTGATGCAACCGGACGCAGGGTCAAACTTGATAAAGAAAAAGTTATTTCGATTATTCACAAATATGGGAATGTTTCCGTTGCTACTATCCCCATTGCCCTTCATGAGATAAAAGAAAGCGGCCGATTAAAACCGGAAGATATCATCGTAATGGTAGCTTTTGGAGCCGGCTTTACATGGGGAGCAGTGACTTATAAATGGTGATTCGAAAACAGCAAACAAACTCAGTTTATTTTCTAAAATTGTTGCAATTATATATTATATATCCTATAATAATTATCGTATTTATAATAACCTTTTGAAGAGGAGAGTCTCTCATTTAAAATTAGCAGGAGCTGAACATGAAGAGAACAACTAAAGCATTAACTATTTTGAGCTTGGGAATTTTGGCAGTAGTATTTACTTTCAATTTTCTTATTGCTAGGGTTGATAATCAGGCTGCTCCGGAGTTTACTCTAATTGCTTTAGATGGCACAGAGGTGACTCTAACGGATTTTAAAGGTAAAGTTTTATTTCTAAATTTCTGGGCGACCTGGTGCCCCCCCTGCCGGCAGGAGATCCCGGGATTTTTGGAAATATATGATAAATATAAAGACGAAGGTATGGAAATATTGGGTGTGTCCCTTGATCGTCAGGGTCCGGATGTAATTAAGCCATTTGCTGAAAAAATGAAGATAACCTATCCCTTGGCTATGGCCAACAATGAGATCATGCAGGCTTATCAACCCGGTCAGTATATCCCTGCAACCATAATAATCGACAGGGAAGGCAATATACACAATAAACATGTAGGATATATGGACAAAAGCCAGGTAGAAAAAATGTTTTTAGAATTAAAGTGACGTTGTGTTCCTTTCTTTATTGCTTAACCATTCCCCGCCAAGTATAAGCGCTTTTTCGTTGAGCGGTATTATATGGTGATGACGCTCGGGCAGGGTTTCTTTTAGAGCAAGCAGCACGGATTCTTTTTTAACTAAATCGCTATTAATTTGGAGCAGAGCCCCTAATACCACCATGTTCATGACTTTTACATTTTTAAGCTCTTCAACTGCAATATTAATAGCTGGTATTCCATAAGCTTGGATATCTTTCCGTTTAGGTTTTTCTTTGATAGTACTACTTTCCCAGATAAGTATACCGTTCTGTTTGATATTAGGTTCGAATTTTTGTAATGAAGGTAGGTTTAGGACAACTGCCATGTCATATTCATTGACAATGGGAGAAGATATTTCTTTATCACTGATATTTACCATGCAGTTAGCAGTGCCACCCCTCATTTCTGGTCCATAAGACGGCATCCAACTGACGTTTTTTCCTTCTTTCATGGCTGCATAAGCCAGGATTGTCCCCATGGAAAGTACTCCCTGACCTCCGAATCCGGCAAAAACCATTTCTTCTAACATCTATTTTTCCTCCGGATTTTTAAAGATTTCTAAAGGATAATAAGGGAACACTTTTTCTTTGAGCCATTCTAGAGATTCCTCCGGGGTGCACTTCCATCCGGAGGGGCAGTTAGAGGCTACTTCGATAAATGTTGTACCCAGACCCTGCATCTGGTATTCAAAGGCCTTTTTAATAGCCCGTTTGGCTTTTCTAGCATTAGCAGGAGTATTGCAGCTTACTCGTTCTACATAGGCTACAGCATCAAATTGTGAGACTATTTCGCACATCTTCAGGGGAGGGCCGGCTTTTTTTGGATCGCGTCCATAAGGGGAAGTTGTAGTTTTCTGTCTTTCCAGAGTAGTGGGAGCCATCTGCCCGCCGGTCATTCCATATATCCCATTATTAATGAAGATGAAGGTGAAGTTTTCCCCCCGGTTACAGGCATGGATGGTCTCCGCAGTACCGATGGCAGCCAGGTCTCCATCCCCCTGGTATGAAAAGACAATTTTCTTCGGATGCATCCGTTTAATTCCGGTTGCGACTGCAGCAGCTCTCCCGTGGGCCGCCTCCTGCATGTCTACATCCATATAGTCATAAGCAAAGACCGAACATCCAACCGGGCATACTCCGATAGTTTTTTCTTGAATGCCTAATTCATCAACTACTTCCATAATCAGCTTATGTATTGTCGAATGAAAACAGCCCGGGCAATAGTGCATGCGTTTTTTTCGCAAAGTTTTAGGTTTTTGATATATGAGATTATAGCCTTCCTTCATGATCGGCTCCTTTCTTGCACGGCAGTTAATATTTCCTTTGGGGTGGGGATTATGCCACCCATGCGCCCGTAAAAATAAACAGGTTTTTTTCCATTGACTGCCAGTTTGACATCCTCTAACATCTGACCGGCATTCATCTCCACTGAGATGAAAAATTTTACCTGCTGGCGTGCAGCGAGGTCTGCAATTTTATTAGCTGGAAAAGGCCATACAGTTATCGGCCGGAACAGTCCCACTTTTAAGCCTGTTTCCCGGGCCATGTCAACTGATTTCTTGGAAATACGCGAACTAAGACCAAATGAAACAATGATTATTTCGGCATCGTTTGTTTTATATTCTTCAAAGCGGACTTCATTTTCTTCGATCTTTTTAAATTTTGCCTGCAGCTCTATGTTTTTCTCTTCCATCTCTTCGGACTGGATGAAGAGTGAAGTGAGATAATTTCTTTCCTGTCCCGGCTTTTTTCCTATTGTAGCCCAGGGTTTGTCAGGTTTATATTCGATAGGGTCGGGGAGCTGAACTTTTTCCATCATCTGTCCGATCGCTCCATCTGAAAGAAGCATGGCCGGTGAACGGTATTTATCGGCCAGTTCAAATCCCAGATAGACATGGTCGACCATTTCCTGGACTGAATTTGGAGCGAGGACGATCAGATGATAATCGCCGTGGCCGCCTCCCTTAGTAGCCTGAAAATAGTCACTTTGGCTGGGTTGAATAGTACCTAGTCCGGGGCCGCCGCGTACGATGTTTGCGAACAGGCAGGGGATCTGGGTACAGGCAATATAGGATATGCCTTCCTGCATAAGAGAAAAACCCGGGGATGAAGTCGTAGTCATTACTCTGGCACCGGCACCGCCGGCTCCGTACATCATATTCACGGCCGCGAGTTCACTTTCAGCCTGGAGAAGAACATAGTTGTGTTTAGGCTCTTCCCGGGCCAGATATTCTACTACTTCTGACTGAGGAGTGATCGGATAACCAAAATAGCCCTGCAAGCCGGCCCGGATAGCGGCTTCAGCCAGGGCTTCATTTCCTTTCATTAATTTTATTTCACTCATTTCTTTATTATTCCTTATATTAACTTGCTTTTTTATACACTGTGATTGCTGCATCCGGACAGATTACGGCACAGTTCTGGCATGCGATACAATTGCCCTCATCTTTCATATAAGCATAGTGCAGCCCGTAACTGTTGGTTTCGGATGTCTTTAAAGCGAGACAATCTGTGGAGCAGTTTATCACACAGAGACCGCATCCTTTACAGCCTTCAACAGAAATTTCAACATATCCTTTTGCGGGCATTGTGTTCTCCTATTTAACCTTAAAACTCAAATTTAAGCACTCTATGCGAGTGGCATTGGATGTTTACAGCTGCCGGCATTGAGGCTATATGGCATGGGAAAGCTTCTACATGTACTGCCAGGGCTGTGCATCTCCCGCCCATACCCTGGGGACCGATTCCCAGGTTATTGATGCGTTCCAGCAGTCTTTTTTCCATATCTTCATAGAAAGGGTCTGGATTGTGTGAACCGAGAGGTTGGCGTAGCAGCGCTTTTTTTGCTAAAAGAGCGGAATATTCAAAGTTTCCGCCAACGCCAACACCTACGACAATAGGCGGGCAAGGATTGGAGCCTCCGGTATCAGCAACTTCTACCACAAAATCCTCTAAACCTTCCTTTCCTGCAGCAGGAGCAAACATTCTGACTTGGCTCATGTTTTCCGCACCGCCTCCTTTGGCAACAAAGGTGACTTTAAAAACATCGCCTGGTTCAAGTTCCCAGTGGATAAAGATGGGAGTATTGTCTCCGGTGTTTTTCCGGCGGATGGGGTCTTCGACAACAGATTTGCGCAGGTAGCCTTCTTTATATCCGAGGCGGACGCCTTCTTCGAAAGCTTCTTTCAGGCTGCCAAGCTTTTCGTCTTTATTAAGCTTAATATCTTCGCCCAGTTCGACAAAGAATATAGCCAGGCCTGTATCTTGGCAGAGCCCTAATTTGTCTTTTTTTGCGATGTCTGAATTTTCCAGGATCTGCTCAAAAACAGCTTTGCCGGCTGGAGATTCTTCTATGGCCTGCATATCTTTGATCACTTTCAGAACATCGTCCTGGAGTTCAAAATTAGCCTCCTGCACTATGTCTTTTACTTTATCTCTGACTTCAGATAAATTTATAGTTTTCATATGATACCTCCAATAAGAATGTTATAGATATTAAATAATTCTGGCATGAAATATCAGTTTAAGATTCTTTGCAAACACTGTCAAGAAAAAATCAGAATAAAGGGGCGGCCCAGGTTTTATTTTCATAATTATGAGAAAAAATTAATTTTCTAGCGTCTTTAGTATTAAAGGAGGACAGGAAAAGAAATGAAAAAATATCACAACTTTGAAAACCTCGAGTGTTGGAGACAGGCCCGTGACTTGGCAGTTGATATTCACCGGCTTTCGTGCAGTGAGCTCATAAACAGTGACCTTGTAATCAGTGAAGGGCTGCGAAAATCGGCAAATTTAGTTATGTCATTGATTGCTCAAGGTAAAGTACTTGGAAATGACGGGGAGTTTGTGAAACATTTGCAGAGTGCAAAAGCATCAGCAGCAGCATTAAGTTCAAATCTAATAATATCTCGTGAAATAGGGTATCTGGCTGAAGGAACTTTTTTAGATTATCAGGACAAAACCACCCACGTAACATCACTAATAGGCGGCCTCATAAATGCCATAAAAAAGAATAAAGAATAATAAAATGCCGAAAAAGGAAAAAAATGGGGACAGGGTACTTTTTTGGCTGGCCAAAAAAATACCCTGTCCCCATTTTGCGTTCGTCTTTAGTTCTTTGCTAGATTCAGGGCCATTAGCTTTATCTCTGTCATCTCTTCTATGGCGTATTTCAGCCCTTCACGGCCGAAGCCTGATTCTTTGACACCACCGTATGGCATATGGTCGATGCGGAAAGTGGGGATGTCATTGACTATCACCCCGCCCACTTCCAGTTCCTCAAAAGCCATAAAGGCTTTATTTATATCCCGGGTAAATACGCCGGCCTGCAGCCCGTAGATGGAGTTATTGGCCTCCCGGATAGCTTCCTTATAATCACTGTATTTATGGATCACGGCAACCGGCGCGAATGCTTCAATCCAGGAAATACGCAGCTTTGGGTCAACGTTTTCGAGGACTGTTGGCTCGAACATAACGCCCTCTCTTTTTCCTCCCCATAAAATTCGGGCTCCATTGTCCACTGCTTCCTCTATCAATTCTTCAGTTTGAGCGGCTGCTTCCCGGTTGATCATGGGCCCTATGTCAGTGTCTTCATCCAGAGGATCTCCCATTTTCAGGCGTTTAACTGCTGCAATAAAATCGTCCATAAAATAGTCATATATCTTCTCATGCAGAAGAATTCTCTGAATGGAAATACACACTTGACCTGAATAAGCAAAAGACCCAAGTACAGAGCGCTTTACAGCGAATTTAAGGTCTGCATCAGGTTCTATGATAACAGCTGCATTGCCTCCCAATTCCAAAGTAACGATCTTCTTATTAGCTTTCTTTTTCAGGTCCCATCCTATATCAGGGCTGCCTGTAAAGGTTATCATTTTCACACGCTCGTCCTCGATCAGAGAATCTGCAGCTTTATATCCGCAAGGCACAGCATTAAATCCACCGGCGGGATAGCCGCTTTCCCTTATGATATCAGCCAGCAGCATAGTAGTTTGTGCTACCTGGGATGCGGGCCGGGCAATGAAGGTGTTTCCCGCAGCAAGAGCTGGGGCTACTTTATGGGCGACAAGATTAAGCGGGAAATTAAATGGTGTGATACCGGCGATAATCCCGATAGGGAAGCGCCGGACCAGTCCCCAGCGTTTTTTAGTCTGAGGGCTCAAGTCAAGAGGAATGACCTCCCCATTTATTCGGTTAGCTTCCTCTGCCGCGATTTTAAAAGTACTTACACCGCGTGAGACTTCCCCCCTAGCGGATTTAAGCGGCTTTCCGGAAGAAAGTACAATGGATTCTGCAAGTTCGTCCCTTCTGCGGCTGATCTCTAAGGATATTTTTTCCAGCACTTGAGAGCGTTCGTAACTGGAAAGTTTTTTTGTCTCAGCAAAAGCTGAATGAGCAGCTGCTATTGCTTTTTCTACTTGGGATTTTCCGGCAAAATGGACTTTAGCCACAGTTTTTCCGCTGAAAGGCGATTTGATATCATGGATTTTGGCGCCTTCTTCCCAGTTCCCGTTTATTAGAAGTTTATATTCTTTCATTTCTCCTCCTTTTAGGGGACAGGCCCCAAGGCTATAGGTCCTGCTGCTGAGGGCCGGCCTCTTTTGTGTATATAATAAATTTCCTCTCAAGGCAAGGCGAGAAAAAAAATTGATCCTTAGTTAAATTGCTACATTATTAAAACCAGTAAATAGTAAATTGTAAATAGTAAAATCAACTGCTTTTTTCCATTTACCATTTTTCGCTTCTCCTGCCTTGTATTTCCCCCCCCATAAGAGTAAAATATGATTTAATCAATAGGATACATAAAAGGACAAGTATGACTCAAATTAAAGAAGCCAGGAAAGGTAATGTGACCCCTGCTCTCAAACAGGTCGCAGCAGAAGAAAAACTTACAGAAGAAGAAGTAGCAGCACTTGTAGCATCAGGCAGAGTTGTTATTCCTCTTAACTCTTGCCGCGCTGCGATCCATCCTGTGGGGATAGGAGAAAAACTCCGTACCAAGGTCAATGTCAATATCGGAAGTTCCGAGGACTTCCCTAAAGTCGAAATTGAGCTCAAAAAAGCGGAAATGGCCTTAAAATATAAAACCGACACCATAATGGACCTCAGTACAGGCGGAGATATAAACAATATCCGCCGCCAAATCCTGGATAAAGCCAGGATTCCTCTTGGTACAGTGCCTCTCTACCAGGCAGCGATAAAAGCTATTGCTGAGCATGGCACGATCGTAGAGATGACAGAAGAGGATATTTTTTCGGTCATAGAGCAGCAAGCCCAGGAAGGAGTGGATTTCATGACTGTCCATGCCGGTCTTACCTCTAAAGCCATAGGCCGGCTCCAAAACCAGGGCCGAGTGGCTGATGTAGTCTCCCGCGGCGGCTCTTTTCATTTGGCTTGTATTCTGCATACCGGAGTGGAAAATCCGCTTTATGATCAGTTTGACCGCCTTCTGGAAATCGCCTATAAATATGATATTACCCTAAGCTTAGGTGATGGCCTCAGGCCGGGTGCGACCGCCGATGCCACTGACCGGCCTCAGATCGAGGAACTGCTCACTCTTGGTGAACTTGTTAAGCGAGCCTGGGATGCTGATGTCCAGGTCATGGTCGAAGGACCGGGTCATGTTCCGCTTGATCAAATCGAAATGAATATCAAACTCCAGAAGCGGATCTGCCAGAGTGCACCTTTCTATGTATTGGGCCCGCTTGTAACCGACATAGCACCCGGATATGACCATATCGTAGCCGCTATTGGGGGGGCTATAGCTGCCGCTGCCGGAGCTGATTTTCTCTGCTATGTGACACCGGCTGAACATCTTGGCCTTCCCTCTGTAGATGATGTAAGAGAAGGCACGATTGCCTCTCGTATCGCTGCTCACGCTGCTGATATTGTTAAGGGAGTAAAAGGAGCGGCAGAACGCGACCTAAAGCTTTCTAAAGCACGCAAAAATCTTGACTGGGAGACCCAGGAAAAACTTGTCCTTGACCCGCATAAATTTAGGGAAATACGGGATAAACGCCGAACAAAATCAGAGGCCTGTTCTATGTGTGGTGATTTCTGCGCTCTGCGTATAGTTGCAGATTTTCTTAACCATAAGGGAAAGGCTGATGAATGACAAAACCTTTTAATAGACTTCTTTTTGGAACCGCCGGGGTTCCCAGATCAACTCCCGGGAACTCTACCCGCGAAGGTATCCGCCGTGTATCCGAGCTTAACCTTGACTGTCTGGAAGTAGAATATGTCAAGGGAGCAAAGATGGGCATGGACACAGCCCGTTTAGTCCGTAAAGAGGCTGAAAAACATAAGATTACACTGAGTGTACATGCTCCCTATTATGTAAGCTTGAATTCGCCCCGCGAGGGCGTCCGCATGATGAGTCAGAAGCACCTGCTAAGCTCGGCCCGGCTTGCAAGTGAGATGGGGGCACACTGTGTTGTGTTTCATCCCGGTTATTACGGAATTAATAAACCGGAAGAGGCATTTGAGACTATCCGCAAAGGCATAAGCGAAGTCGTTTCTATCCTACACGCTGAACGCAACCCGGTAATAATGCGGGCAGAGACCATGGGAAAACGCTCCCAATTCGGTTCGCTTGAAGAGATTCTTTTTCTTTGCCAAGAAGTAGAAGGACTGCAGCCCTGTATTGATTTTTCCCATCTTTATGCCCGCAAAGGCGAGGCCAATTCCTATCTGCATTTCTATCGTATTCTCACTAAAATTGCCAAAAAGTTGGGGGACGAGGCCCTGCAGAATATGCATATTCATATCTCTGGTTCTTTGTTTGGTGATAAGGGAGAGATCAAGCAT
>CBFDDY010000009.1:0-22067 GCA_965603705.1 uncultured bacterium
AGAAAAAAAGCAGCCAGGTGCCCTATTAAGGGTAAATTCAGAGGGAATTGCTAAAAAACTATGGAGTTCGAAAGAGGACTTTGTCTATTCACTTGTCTGGAATAAAGATAAAAAAAATGTTATTTTTGGAACAGGAAACAGGGGAAGGGTATTTTCTATTGATGAGAATGATAAACCGTCACTTCTTGTTCAAAAAGATTCCGAACAGATATATTATCTTTTTCTGCGTGACTCAAAGATCTATATGTTGACCAATAACTCTGCCGGTCTGTTTATTTTATATGAGGAACAGTCTTACAGCGGAGAATACATTAGCCGGGTTTTTGATGCAAATATCCTTTCATCCTGGGGAAGAGTTGCGTGGGAACCGGAAGTTCCAACCGGGACGATCCTACGGGTGCAGACGCGGAGCGGAAATTCTGACGAACCCAGTCAGACTTGGAGCGACTGGTCGCCCTTGTATAAGAAAGCTTCCGGAGAGCAGATTTTAAATCCCGCCGCCCGCTATCTTCAATTTAAAATCATCTTTAAAACCGACTCCGGTAAGGTCTCTCCTAAGTTAAAGAAGATCATGTTTTTTTATCAGCAGACTAATATTGCTCCTGAAATAAAGTTACTTGAAGTTCTCCCCCCTAATATTGTTTTTCTGGAACCGGCGGGGCAGAATGATAAAATCTGGGGATTTGAACCTGGGGCCATACAAAAAGCAGTATCTCAGGATAATTTAAATTCGATGGTAGTTGCTAAAAAGAAGGAACGAAAAGGGTACCGGACTATAGTCTGGAGCGGGGAAGATGAAAATGGTGACAACCTTATTTGTTCTCTCTACATCCGTAATCAAAGAGAAAGTAAATGGCGGCTTTTGAAGGAAAAATGGGCGGATAAGATCTTTGTATTTGAGACATTATCATTTCCGGATGGAGAATATTTCATTAAAATCGATGTTAATGATTCTCCCTCAAACCCTCTAGGCAGAGAAGCTAAATCAGAAAAAATCAGCCGGGCCTTTGTTATTGATAATTCGCTGCCGGTTATTCGGAATTTTAAAGCGAAGAGAAGCGGGAGTGTCTTAAAGCTGAGTTTTTTAGCGGATGATGGATTCTCCCAAATAAAAGAGGTTAAATTTCTCATCCGGCCGGATGAATGGCATTCAATTGTTCCAGGAGATGGGATTTGTGATTCAAATCAGGAAAAGTTTGATCTCACGATCAATCTTCCTGAAAAATTTGACAATATGATAACTGTCAAAGTCATTGATGAGCAGGGAAATATCGGAGTTCACTGGGAAACCTTTTGACCTGGATCATTTATAAAATTCTCAGAATTGCATGCTGAGCATGTAATTTGCTGTGATATCAAGAGCCTAAAATGAAAAAATTGACAATTCGCATAACTATAGTCTTTTTGTCTATAATAGTTACTTTTTTTATGCTGGAACTTGGGGTGAGATTAACATACAAATTTAAGTTTCGGCCAAAGGGAATCGCCCATATACCAGCTCCAAAGACCTATAGAATGTCCCAAAATAAAGAACTGCTTTTTGAATTGGTCCCGGGATCCAAGGCTCATATAAAAGGAATAACATATAAAATAAATGCATTCGGGTTCAGGGATAAACAGTACAGAGAGAGAAAAGCCAAAAAAAAAAGAATTATATTCGTGGGAGATTCCCTGACCTACGGTTGGCTCTTACCATTAAATGATACCTATCATAAGCAACTGGAGAAATTGATGACCTCAAAAGGACACAGCATAGATGTTTGGGGAATGGGTGTTGTTGGATATAATACTATTCAGGAATACCACATGATTAAAGAAAATGCAGTCCGATTTAAGCCTGACATGGTCATTCTTCAGATGTGCCCTAATGATTTTGAAAGAAGGCTGGGTGTTAGAAAAAAACCAGACAATAAAGAATTTATTCTTACTCCTTACCATGATTTTTCTATCCCATACGTCTTTAAAAAAGGCGGGATCACTAAGTTTCTCATGCAAAACTCGCATCTCTTCAGGTTTATGAACTTGAAAATATTCTGGCTAAAGAAAAAACGAAATGAGGATTACACCCCAGAAGAGGTTTATCTGCTGGGAGAAGAAAAATCTTTTCAGTATTTAGAAAGGATTAAAAATTATCTTAATGATAAGGAAATTCCTCTTTCGATTGTCATATTTGCGTTGAGAAAAATTGAAGATGATTATATTTATGCTTCCCTGCATAAGAGAATTCATGAGAAACTTGATGAAATGAAGGTCCCCTTTCTTGATTTGTATGAGGAATTTAATCTAAAAAACAAAGGTAATGATATCTGGCTTGACAGGCTTCATCCGAATGCAAGTGGATACCAGATTGCAGCTCAAAAATTGTCTGAATTTTTAATCCCCCTGCTTTATGATAGTCCCAACTGATACGTTATCCGGTAGGTTAAAAAAGCGTATATATAAAAGGGGCAATAGCGGAACCCTGGGTTAGAATCAAGAGCAGCCCAAATAAAACAAGAACAATTATCATAGGTATCATCCACCACAACTTTCTCTTCCAGAGAAACAAAAGGAGCTCTCCGAAAATTCCCAGTTTCGCTGTTAACCTTTTTAATGCACCCATTTCTACCTCTTTCTTTACCTGACCTGTTCATAAAAAAATGGCGATGTTATTATTCTTTTCTGATCATAAAATTTTCCATCACCAGGACATCTATACCGCTGTTTATGAAAGTGTTATAAGCATTGGCGGGAGTATTTACAATAGGTTCTCCTCGCAGATTAAATGAGGTATTGAGAAGGACCGGTATGCCCGTAGCCTCTTTAAAACTCTTAATAATCCTATAATATCTCGGGTTCCATTCCTCCCGGATAGTCTGAAGTCTGCCGGTTCCCATATGGTTTACCGCACTTATGGTATCGGCCTTATTCTCTTTAAAGGGCAGGACGAAAAGCATATATCGGGCGGGAAACTGACGGGCTATTTCTCCCCCTTCAAAATATTCATCCGTTTCCTCTTCCATTATTACAGGCGCAAAGGGCCTAAAAGGTTCCCGGAATTTTATTTTAATATTAACTGTGTCTTTCATTTTTTCGGATCTTGGATCTGCCAGTATACTCCGGTTTCCCAAGGCCCTGGGGCCCCATTCAAACCTGCCCTGAAACAATCCGACTACCCTTCCGTTCACCAAGTCGTCAGTGATCCTGGTCAGGAGATCCTTTTCTTCCTGATAGTATTTATAGGAGATATTATTGTCGTCCAGAAATGTCTTTATCTCTTTTTCGGAATATGCCTTCCCCCAAAATGCATGCTCCAAAATAAAATTCCTTGGCTTACCTATGAGGCCGTGATAGACATGCATAGCAGCACCCAGGGCGCCTCCTCCGTCTCCTGCTGCCGGCTGGATGAATATTTCTTCAAAGGGAGTCTCACGCATAATCCTTCCGTTGGCTACCGAATTCAAGGCGACTCCGCCTGCAAGACAAAGTTTTTTTAAGCCGGTTTCCTTATGCAAAGAGTTGATAAGTTTCAGCAAGATTTCCTCTGTAACCTTTTGAATGCTTGCGGCGATGTCCGCGTAATGTTCGTTCTCACGGCAGAGTTCCTGAAAATTTGCAGGTTTATCGCCAAAATAAGATGGATATCTTGTTCCAGATGTAAAAAAAGAGGATTCCCGTTCTCTGGGTTTTCCAAACAGGTCCACAAACTTGGAATTGAATGTCTTTTCATCAGAATAATGATAAGAAAAATAATCCATATTGATCCGAAAAGAGCCATCCTCGGCAAGCTTTATAAGATTATTATAGATCTTATCGATATATTTTGGTTTTCCATAAGGAGCCATTCCCATGACTTTATATTCACCATTATTCACCCTGAAGCCCAGGAAAGCTGTAAAAGCGCTGTAAAGAAGACCCAGAGAGTGGGGGAATTTTATTTCCTTTTGTATTTTGATCTCAGTATTTCTGCCGATTCCCATGGTCGTTGTTGCCCACTCACCGACTCCATCTACAGTAAGAAAGGCTGCTTCTTCAAATGGAGAGGGATAAAAAGCACTGGCTGCATGAGATAGATGGTGCTCCCCAAAAAGAATCCTGTCGGCTTTGATCCCGACCTTGTCTTTGATAATACTTTTTACCCAGAGCTTTTCCCCTAGCCAGGCCATCATTGCTTCCCGAAAAACCTTCCAGGATCTCGGGAACATCTGCATAGAACTCATCAGAATGCGCTCAAACTTATGAAATGGTTTTTCATAAAAAACAGCGTAATCGAGGTCTTTCTCAGAAATTCCGGCATATTCAAGGCAGAAACGGATAGCTTTGCTGGGGAAATCAGAATCGTGTTTTATCCTGGAAAATCTTTCTTCCTCTGCCGCTGCAATCAGTTTTCCATCTTTGATGAGGGCGGCGGCTGAGTCGTGGTAAAAACAGGAGATTCCCAGAATATACATTAGAATTGTCTCTTAAATTCTTCGAGGTCTACCCTTGTTTCCTGCTTGGGAACCCAGAGAGAACCGATTTTCTTTTCTTTCAGTTTTAAGGGATCGACAAAGATTTTGGCTATAAGAGAAAACGGGGCGGTAATTATGAAAAAAAACAGGGAAAGCACGATCCTGCTCTGAAAACTCCCCATCCTCATGCTAAAGTCTTTCCAGATAGACCAGATGTTCTTTTTTTGGGGAGGCTTTTCTTCCTGTTCTCTGCGGAGGGGAAGTTTCCCGGATACCTTTGCAGGCAGTACTGATAATATGCCGAAAATGCATCCTGCAACCATCCAGACTAGGATTAAAAGCCATTTATTAAGGTCAAAAGCATAGCGGGAGTATAGAGCTGTTCCCCATATGAGGAGGATCAAACCTAAATCGAGCAGGCGTGGTTTGGGTTCGTAAGTCTTACCGGCAATGCCGGTTGCTCCTCCCGAATATCCGACAAGGGATAAAAGAATAAGGGCGACATATGATATAATTTCCATTTTAGGGGATTAAGTATACAATAATTTATAACATATACTCAACCTGAATTATTCATAAAAATTGCCGATGTTTTATTCAAAAAGCATTAATTAATTTTATCATCGGCACTTTTTACCTTTCAGGCGAGCCGATCTAACCGCATCTACTTCGTTACAGCGGATTCGCGGTGAAATACCACAGCTTCATCCCCTGCGCCTCGTATCTGCGGCAACCTCGACTCGTGAATAATCCAGGTTCTCCTGAATTATTCATAAAAACTGCTGCTGATAAAATAAGATATTGTTTTATTGAATACGACATCGGCGATTATATTCGCCTGGCTCAGAAAATGTCAATCGAATGAAATAAAACACTTGACATTGAAAAAAAAATTGCTATAATCACAGGAATTTTAAGTTTAAAATGACTAAATGGTATGATCATGAGTGCGATGGAAGATTTCAAAGCTATATACAGCAAAAAGACATCTACTGACGCCACTTCTTTATCACCTCTCAATAATTCCCACATAATTATTTTGATCCTTATTTAGGGAAGCCCCGTTCCAGGCTTTCAATGCATCAGAACGGGGCTTTTTTATAAACAAGAGGTATTTTTTACAAATTTTCATTCAATGGAGGAAAGAGAAATGAGAACAAATAAGAAAACGAAGACGATAGAGAATGAGACGAAAGCTATCTTTTCTAAAATCCCATTAGAGAAACTAGCCGGACTGGAAGAAAGTCTTTGGCCGGAGCAATTCTCATTAAAAAAGAATAAAGTTAAAAAACTCAAAAAAAAATGTCAGGAGGAATCACAAGATGGCTAACATCTACTATGAAAAAGATTGTGATCTTGGATTATTGAAAGAAAAAACCATAGCCATAATCGGCTATGGAAGTCAGGGACATGCACAAGCACAGAATCTTAGGGACAGCGGTTTTAATGTTATTGTGTCGGAAGTCACAGGATCGGACAATTATAAGCTTGCTCTAGAGCACAGTTTTGAGCCCATGGGAGCTGAAGAAGCCAGTAATAAGGCGGACATTGTTCATATACTTGTTCCTGATGATGTGCAGAAAAGGCTTTATCACTCCGAAATTGAAAAGAATTTGACGAAAGGAAAAGCTTTGGTCTTCTCCCACGGATTCAACATCCTCTACGGACAAATAACACCTCCTGTGGATGTGGATGTTTATATGGTTGCTCCGAAAGCTCCTGGTCATCTGCTGCGCCAAACCTTTGAAGAGGGAAAGGGAGTGCCCTCACTTATTGCAGTCGAACAGAATGCCACCGGGCAGGCCAAAGAACTCTCTAAAGCCCATGCCTGCGGTATCGGATCCGGAAAAGCCGCGATCCTGGAAACCACATTCAAAGAAGAGACTGAAACGGACTTGTTTGGAGAGCAATCCGTTTTATGCGGGGGTATTACCGAATTGATTA
Source organism: uncultured bacterium (assembly GCA_965603705.1). Lineage (GTDB taxonomy): Bacteria > Acidobacteriota > Aminicenantia > Aminicenantales > Aminicenantaceae > JAUVXM01. Next base: position 6,375 of record CBFDDY010000009.1, read on the forward strand.
AGGCTGGATTCGAAACATTGGTGAACGCAGGATATCAGCCTGAGATTGCCTATTTTGAATGCTGCCATGAAATGAAGCTGATCATTGACCTGATCTATCATGGGGGATTTAGCTATATGCGATATTCCGTCAGTGATACAGCTGAATACGGTGATTACACAACAAGCACCCGAATTATCACCGAAGAAACGAGAAAGGAAATGAGGAACGTGCTTAGTGAAGTTCAGAACGGAGTGTTTGCCCGGAACTGGATCTTAGAGAATCAGGCAAATCGTCCCATGTTCAATACGCGGAGAAGAATGGAACGAGACCATCAGATTGAAAAAATTGGAACAGAGCTGAGAAAAATGATGAGTTGGATCAAAAAAAGCTAGATTGATTTATTCCAGGGTATTATTTATTTTCACTTTCAGGAGAAAATTCTATGGCGAGACAGATTAAAATATTTGATACAACACTCCGTGATGGAGAACAATCCCCGGGATGCAGCATGAACCTTTACGAAAAGTTAGAAGTGGCAAAGTGGCTGGATCGTCTCAAAGTGGATGTGATCGAAGCCGGTTTTGCTATTTCTTCCAGGGGTGATTTTGAGGCCATCAAAGCTGTTGCAGAAACTGTACGGGAATGCCGAGTGGCAGCGTTGGCGAGGGCATTGACAAAGGACATAGACGCCGCCTGGGAAGCGGTGAAAGCAGCCAAGCAACCAAGAATTCATGTCTTCATCGCCACATCTGGTATTCATATGAGACACAAACTTAAAATGTCACCAGATCAGGTCTTAGATACGACAGAGAAAATGGTCAAGTATGCCAAAAAATACTGCCATGATGTGGAATTTTCGGCAGAAGACGCCACAAGAAGTGAGCCGGAGTTCTTGTACAGGGTCTTAGAAAAAGCTGTCGGGGCAGGAGCAACTGTAATCAATATACCGGATACGGTTGGATACACGACTCCAGATGAATTTACGGCACTCCTGGATGGCATCCTGAAAAACGTCCCCAACATCAACAAAACGGAAATCTCTGTGCACTGCCACAATGATCTGGGGATGGCCGTTGCCAACACATTGGCCGCGGCAAAAGCCGGAGCCACGCAACTGGAATGCACCATAAACGGAATCGGAGAAAGAGCAGGAAACGCAGCCTTGGAAGAAATCGTGATGGGCATTAACACAAGAAAAGATTTATTCGGCTTGACATGCCGAGTTAACACAACTCAAATCTATCGGTCCAGCAAACTGGTCAGCACCCTTATAGGCATCCCCATTCACCCCAATAAAGCGATTGTGGGAGCGAATGCCTTTGCCCATGAGTCCGGGATTCATCAGCACGGAGTCCTGGCGGAAAAGAGCACATATGAAATAATGAAACCAGAGTCTGTCGGCCTTTCCAAAAATCAATTAGTGCTCGGAAAACACTCAGGCCATCATGCTTTTGACGATAGGATTAGAGAGATGGGATACAATCTCAATAAAGAACATCTGGCCGATATTTTTAAACAGTTTAAGGAACTTGCGGAAAAAAAGAAAGTTATCTATGATTGGGATATCGAGGCTCTCCTTCAGAGTAAAAATACGAATGTTCCTGAAATTTATCATCTTGAGCAATTTATCATCAATAGTGGAAATACCATTACCTCTACAGCAAATATAAAAATGGTCGTAGATGGTAAGATTCGAGAGGATGTGGCCTCGGGAGACGGGCCTATGGATGCGGCCTTTAAAGCCATAGAGAAAATTGTGGGGATATCATTCACTCTAGAAGATTATTTGGTTCACTCTGTGACTAGCGGAAAAGACGCTCAGGGTGAAGTAGCTGTAAAATTACGCAGGAATAACCGCATTGTAACTGGGAGGGGCCTCAGCACGGATGTCGTAGAAGCCGGGATAAAAGCCTTCGTGAATGCAGTGAACAAGCTTCTGAACGGAGCAACATCGTTGGTAGAAGAGGAAATGAATGAAAAATAAAATAGCGATCTTTGATTCCACGCTGAGAGATGGAGCCCAGGCGGAGGAAATATCTTATTCTGTTGAAGACAAACTGAAAATTGTCAAAACTTTGGACAAACTTGGAGTTAGTTATATCGAAGCCGGCAATCCAGGCTCTAATCCAAAAGATTTAGAATTTTTCAACCGCGTAAAAGGAACTACGCTGAAAAGGGCCAAACTAACAGCCTTTGGCAGTACTCGGCGCGATAGCGTATGCGTTGAAAATGACACCAATGTTCAAATGCTTTTTAGCGCCAATACTCCTGCTGTGGCAATTTTCGGGAAAAGCTGGGATTTTCATGTAAAAGATATCATCAAGACTTCGCTGGACAAAAATCTGGAAATGATCAGGGATACAATAGCTTTTTTCAAGAAAGAAAATAAGGAAGTTATTTTTGATGGAGAACATTTCTTTGACGGATTCAAATCCAATCCTGAATATGCACTGGATACTATACGAGCGGCAGAGGAAGGTGGAGCGGATTGGCTGATACTCTGCGATACGAACGGAGGGGCTTTCCCCGATGAAATCTATAAAATCACACAAACTGTGGTCAAGCAATTTTCTGTGCCTGTAGGAATTCATTGCCACGATGATGGTGGCATGGCGGTTGCGAACACAATAATGGCCGTGGAAGCAGGTGCAGTTCAGGTCCAGGGAACATTTATCGGATATGGAGAGAGGTGCGGCAACGCCAATCTTTCAACGATAATTCCCAATTTGCAGCTAAAAAAAGGGTATGCATGTATACCGAAGATACAAATGACCAGACTCACGGCAACAGCCCGGTATCTGGCGGAAATCTCTAATCTCTCCTTAAATCGCTGTATGCCTTACGTGGGAAGAAGTGCTTTTGCTCATAAAGGAGGAATGCATGTAGATGGAGTCTTAAAAGTGACCCGTTCGTTTGAGCATATTGATCCGAAAAAGATTGGCAGTGAAAGACGTTTTTTGCTTTCCGAAACTTCTGGTAAAAGCACAATACTGGAAAAGATACAGAAAATAAGTCCTGAACTCCAGAAAAATTCCTCGGAAACCCAGTGGATTATTGATCGTTTAAAAGAATTGGAGCATAAGGGTTATCAGTTTGAAGCCGCAGAGTGCTCATTTGAATTAATGGTGCGGAAACATCTTGGTAAATACAAGCCATTTTTCCAATTGGATAACTTTACAACTATAGGAGAACAGCCGACACAAAACGGCGGTATCAGTTCTTCAGCCATTATAAAAGTCATTGTGGATGGAAAACATGAGATTACAGCTGCAGAAGGGGACGGTCCTGTCAATGCCCTGGACAAGGCACTCCGCAAAGCTCTTGAAGTGTTTTACCCTGAACTGAAAGAGATGCATTTAACGGATTACAAAGTGCGGGTGCTCAATCCAGAAGAGGCGACTGCGGCAAAAGTTCGTGTAATGATAGAATCGACAGACGGGACAGATATCTGGGCTACTGTAGGAGTATCGACTGACATTATAGAAGCCAGTTGTATTGCATTGGTGGATTCCATTGAATACAAACTGATGAAAGATATAAAAAAAAAATTCAAGGCGTTTATGTAATAAGGCCGGGAAGGATTAGCCAATGAGCATGACAATGACCCAAAAGATACTGGCGGCACATGCGGGAAAGAACTTTGTCGAGGTGGGACAATTGATTCAAGCAGACCTCGACCTAGTGATGGGGAATGACATCACCGCACCGATTGCCATCAAAGAATTTGCAAAGACCGGTGTGGAAAGGGTGTTTGATAAAAACAAAATTGTTTTAGTTTCAGATCATTTTACTCCGAATAAAGACATTAAAGCGGCCGAACAATGCAAAATGATTCGTGAATTTGCCAGAGAGTATAAAATCGATAATTACTTTGATGTGGGTGAAATGGGAATAGAACACGTGTTGATCCCTGAGAAAGGATTTGTGGCTCCGGGTGATGCAGTGATCGGTGCCGACTCGCATACGTGTACCTACGGTGCATTGGGAGCATTTTCGACAGGTGTCGGAAGCACCGATATGGCGGTCGCGATGGCAACAGGAAAATGCTGGTTCAAAGTGCCTCCTGCCTTAAAATTTGTAATGACAGGGAACCCCTCCAAGTTTGTGAGTGGCAAAGATGTGATTCTCCATATAATCGGCAAAATAGGTACAGATGGAGCGCATTACAGATCGATGGAATTTATGGGGGACGGCCTCTCTCATCTTTCCATGGATAGCCGCTTCACAATGGCCAACATGGCCATAGAAGCAGGTGGAAAGAACGGAATTTTTGCTGTGGATGAAAAAACCCTGGAATACACAAAAGTCCGTTTGAACAGATCATATACAGTGTACGAATCCGATGATGATGCACTGTATGAAAATATCTTTGAAATAGATTTGAGTACTATCCGGCCCACGGTTTCGTTTCCTCATTCACCGGCAAATACCCATCCAATCGACGAAGTGGGCGAGGTTGAAATCGATCAAGTGGTGATAGGTTCCTGCACGAATGGCCGGATGGAAGATTTGCGCACAGCCGCACACATATTGAAAGGGAGAAAGGTTGCTAAAAATGTGCGTGTGATCATTATTCCGGGAACGCAAAACATTTATCTGCATGCTTTGGAAGAAGGTTTGATAAAAACTTTCATTGAAGCCAGTGCTGCAGTCAGCACACCAACATGTGGCCCCTGCCTGGGTGGACATATGGGAGTCCTGGCAAAAGGAGAAAAAGCGATTGCAACGACAAATCGTAATTTTGTCGGACGGATGGGACACCCCGAATCAGAAGTGTATCTTGCAAGCCCAGCAGTTGCCGCTGCATCAGCACTGACCGGGAAAATTACAAATCCTGAAGAGATAGAATAATGAAGAAAGAATACAAACAAAAGAAGGGCATGGCAATAAAGGCCAAGGGTACTGTTTTTCGATTTGGAGATAATATCGATACTGATATTATTATTCCGGCGAGATATTTGAATACATCTGATCCGGACGATTTAGCCAGGCATTGTATGGAAGACATTGACCCCGCATTTGTGGAAAAAATCAGGCCAGGAGACATTATCGTGGCCGGAAGGAATTTTGGATGCGGCTCCTCCAGGGAACATGCACCGATCGCTGTTAAAACTTCAGGAGTATCCTGCATAATAGCAAGCTCGTTTGCACGCATTTTTTATCGCAATTCGATCAACATCGGGCTTCCTATCTATGAATGTGAAGAAGCAGTTAAAAACATAAAAAACGGCGATGAAGTGGAGGTGGATTTTTCTACTGGCACAATTCACAATTTGACAATGAATCTAACATTCAAAGCACATCCTTTTCCGAAATTTATCCAGGAAATCATAAAGGAAGACGGATTGATTAATTTTATCAGGAACACTGTTGCCAAAAATACAGCCTGAAAGAGGACAAGAACATGCAATATAATATTGCGCTGATCCGTGGAGACGGAATCGGTCCCGAAGTGATCGAGCAGACAATCATGGTGCTCAGTAAAATCAGTAAAAAATATGGACATGTCTTTACATTCAGGGAAGTGCAGGCAGGAGGTTGCGCCATAGAGTCAAGCGGAGAACCTCTGCCCGAAGAATCACTGGAAACCTGTAAGAATAGCGATTCGGTTCTCCTCGGTGCAGTGGGAGGTCCCGAATGGGATTATCTCCAAGGGAATATGCGCCCCGAAAGAGCATTATTGGGATTACGGAAAGAATTGGAGCTCTATGCCAATATTCGTCCTGCCATTCTGCACGATGAGTTGAAAGAGGCCTCGCCCTTAAGACCGGACATAGTGGCTGGAGGGATTGACATCTGTATTGTCCGTGAATTGACGGGTGGAATTTACTTCGGAGCACAAGGAAGAGGCGAAGGGGAGTTAGGTGAAGAAGCATATGATACGGAATGCTACAGTGGAGGAGAAGTGGAACGTATCGCGAGGGTCGCATTTGAGATCGCAATGAAGCGCGATAAAAAAGTTACGAGCGTCGACAAAGCAAATGTTTTGGAAAGCTCCAGGCTGTGGCGCTCGATCGTAACAGCAGTCGCTAAAGATTATCCAGAAGTCTCTCTAGGACACATGCTCGTCGATAATACAGCCATGCAATTGATACGGGATCCCAAGCAATTCGATGTCCTGGTAACGACGAATATGTTCGGAGATATCCTCTCCGATGAGGCAAGCATGATAACAGGATCAATCGGAATGCTTCCCTCCGCAAGTCTCGGGAAAACGAAATTAGGCCTGTATGAACCGGTTCATGGCTCTGCCCCGGACATTGCGGGACAGGACAAAGCCAATCCGATTGCCATGATGCTGTCAACGGCTATGATGCTGCGATACTCTTTCCATCTCGAAGAAGAAGCCGATACAATTGAACAGGCGGTTACCGCAGTACTCAAGCAAAACTATCGAACTCCAGATATCATGAGCGTAGGAATGGAATTGGTCGGAACAAAAGAAATGGGGAGACTGATTGGAGACGCCATTGATTAAATTCTATATGGAGAGTGAATGAATGAGAAGCTACACAGCAAAACAAGGAGTGGAACGCGCCCCTCATCGTGCGCTGTTAAAAGCGATGGGATATACAGAGCAAGAAATCCAAGGACCGTGGGTAGGAATTGTGAATGCTCACAGTGAGATTGTTCCAGGTCATATTCATCTGGATAGCATAGCTGCCGCTGCTAAAACCGGAGTGCGTATGGCTGGAGGAACACCCATCGAATTTCCCGCTATCGGGATATGCGACGGCATTGCCATGGGTCACATTGGGATGCACTATTCCCTTGCCAGCCGGGAATTGATTGCCGATTCGATAGAAGCCATGGCCATAGCCCATCAATTCGACGCGCTATTGATGGTCACGAACTGCGACAAGATTGTGCCAGGAATGCTGATGGCGAGTCTACGGATCAATATTCCAACTGTTATGGTAAGCGGCGGGCCGATGTTGGCAGGACATATGAATGATAAGGCAATCAGTCTATCGAATGTCTTTGAAGCTGTTGGCACGGTCAAAGCAGGCAAAATGTCCCCTGATAAATTATCCGAATATGAAGAACAGGCCTGCCCGGGATACGGTTCTTGTGCCGGGATGTTTACGGCAAACAGTATGAACTGTCTGACAGAAGCACTGGGAATGGGATTACCCGGAAATGGGACGATCCCTGCGGTCAATGCAGAGCGCATTCAACTTGCCAAAGAAGCGGGTATGGCGGTTATGGAAATGCTTAAAAGAGATATCAAGCCCAGGAACATCATGACTGAAGACGCATTTGACAATGCTCTGTCAGTGGATATGGCTCTCGGATGCAGCACAAACAGTATGCTGCATTTGCCGGCCATTGCCCACGAAGCAAACATTTCCCTCAATTTGGATAGAGCCAACAAAATCAGCGCAAGAACGCCGAATTTATGCCAGTTGAGTCCAGCCGGCGCTTATCATATTGAAGACCTGCATACTGCAGGTGGCATTCAGGTAGTCATGAAGGAATTGGCAAAAAAAGATTTGCTATGTTTGGAACTGATGACTGTATCCGGAAATACCGTAGGGGAGAATATCGCTGACACGGTGAATCGAAATCCGGAAGTCATTCGCCCTATCGATAACCCCCATAGTAAAACAGGAGGCATCGCTGTGCTGAAAGGGAATCTGGCGCCTGACGGATGTATAGTTAAACGCTCGGCAGTCACAGAGAAGATGCTTAAACATTGTGGCCCGGCAAGAGTATACGATTCAGAAGAAGATGCGATAAAGGCTATATTGAGCACTCAAATCCATAAAACAGAAGTGGTGATTATACGCTATGAAGGCCCAAAAGGAGGGCCGGGAATGCGGGAAATGCTCTCCCCCACTTCTGCACTAGCTGGTATGGGATTGGACAAAGATGTCGCCCTGATTACAGACGGTAGGTTCAGCGGGGCAACAAGGGGAGCATCAATCGGGCATGTATCCCCAGAGGCTGCTGATGGGGGTCCCATAGCGCTGGTGCAAGAAGGAGATACGATTTCCATCGACATTGAGGGGGGAACTATTACACTGGAAGTGACCGATGAAGAATTGTCGAAGAGAAAAGCCACCTGGAAGCCACTCGAGCCAAAAATTAAGACAGGATATCTGGCAAGATATGCAAAATTCGTTACATCAGCAAACACTGGTGCAGTATTGATAGCATAATTTTTTGTTTTATGCATTTTTAAAACTAAGTTTTAAGGAGGACATCAAATGAACGGTGCAGAGGTATTAATTGACGCATTAAAAAAAGAGGGTGTAGATATCATGTTCGGTTACCCAGGCGGAGTGGTAATTCCCATTTTTGATGTGCTCTACCGAGACAATAGCATAAATTTCATCCTGACCCGTCATGAACAGGGTGCCACCCACGCGGCGGACGGATATGCAAGGGCAACAGGGAAGGTTGGAGTCTGTCTTGTGACATCGGGCCCAGGTGCAACAAACACAATCACTGGTATCGCTACAGCCAAACTCGATTCCATTCCCATCATCGTTATAAGCGGACAGGTAAACACCAATGTTATCGGATCGGATGCCTTCCAGGAGACGGACATGTCCGGTCTTACTAGGCCAATTTGTAAACACAATTACCTGGTGCAGGACATAGAGGAGCTTCCAAGGATTATCAAAGAGGCATTTTATATTGCCCGTAGCGGCCGACCGGGACCTGTAGGTGTAGATCTCCCCGCAGATATCATAAATTCCACCATCAAAGACTATAGTTATCCAAAGACAGCTGATCTGCCAGGTTACAAGCCTACTGTCACAGGGAATACTCGCCAGATTGAGAGACTTGTAAAGGCTATAAGAAAGGCAGAGAGGCCCTTGATTTACGCTGGCGGCGGTATCGTAAGTTCGGGAGCCAGCGATGAACTTTCAAAACTTCTCAAGAAAACCAGTATTCCTGTAGTGGTCACCTTAATGGGTCTTGGCTGTGTAAAAAATAGCCAAAGACTCTTTCTAGGAATGCCGGGTATGCATGGAAAGATTGCCGCAAATTTAGCTTTGAGAGAATGTGATCTATTGCTTGCAATTGGCACACGGTTTGATGACAGAGTTACCGGTGATCCAAAGGAATTCGCAAAGAATGCAACGATTGCTCACATCGATATCGATCCTTCGGAAATCGGGAAAAACGTAAAAACCGATATTCCCATTGTAGGTGATGCAAAGAATGTCATTGCCAATCTTTTTAGAAAAACTCAGCCGCGAGAGCCTGATAAGTGGAATATAAGGACGGAAAAATGGAAAGATAAACACGTATTAACATATAATCAGCAAAAGAACAGTGAAATATTACCGCAGTATGTTGTGGATCGAATAAGCAATCTGGTTGATTCCGATACCATTATTGTTACGGATGTGGGACAGCATCAGATGTGGGCTGCACTTTTTGGCAACCATAAAAAACCCCGTTCCTTTTTAAGCTCTGGAGGCCTGGGCACAATGGGATTCGGCCTCCCTGCTGCTATGGGTGCCTCATTGGCATACCCCGAAAAGACGGTTGTCGCCATTTCTGGTGACGGAAGCATCCAGATGAACATACAGGAACTTGCGACATGTTCCATCAATAATATTCCAGTAAAAATTGCTGTCCTGAACAATTCTTTTCTGGGAATGGTGAGACAGTGGCAAGAATTATTCTGGGATAGAAATTACTCGAAGACCTGCTTGAAGCAGGGACCCGATTGTCCGGAAAATTGCAAAGGTCCACGAAAGGATTGCCCTCATGTCTATCGGCCGGATCTGGTTAAAGTCGCAGAGGCCAACGGCATAAAAGGCTTTAGAGCTTTTAAGCCTTCCGAAGTTGATCATGTACTTAAAGAGGGCTTTAAAACCAAGGGACCAGTTCTAATGGAGTTTATGGTAAGGGCGGTTGAAAATGTATATCCCATGATTCCTGCTGGCAAATCCGTGAGTGAATCATTGATTGGAGAAGACAGATGGGAAAACACACAATTATTATAACTGTTGCAAACCGAGTAGGCGTGCTGGCAAGGATTACAGGACTTCTATCTGCAAGAGGCCATAACATCGAAAGCGTTATTGCGGCGCCTACGGAAAACCCTAACATCTATAAAATCCATATGGTCATCTGGGGCACTGAGGAAAAGGTTGAACAGATAACAAAACAGCTCAACAAACTCATTGACACCATTAAGGTCGTGGATATCTCACGTAAGAAAAATTACCTTGTGCGCGAATTCATACTGATAAAGGTGAACGCGTCAAAAAATCGCGCCGATATCTTTGAGCTCATTAATGTTTTTGAAGCCAGAGTTGTAGATGTGACCCGTAGTCACATTACGGTGGATCTGTCTGGCCCAACTCTAAAGATAGAGAGATTCATTGGTCTGCTGAAGCCTTATGGCATTAAGGAGTTTGTGAGAAGCGGAGATATCGCAGTGAGTGAAATTTAATCATGTTAGGGGATTAAGTATACAAAACTAACAACATATTCTCAATATAAAAATAAGTAAGAAAATGAAATTTTCCCTACATATTCCAGCGGAAAGTGGCTTTCAGAAGGAAGATGTTATCTCCCGGGGCAGCAAATAAATCGCCCAAGTCCCGGGAAAAATTAAAATCACCGGGATTGGAATAGTCGCTTCTATTTTGAGTCCAAACAAAGTAGAGAATAGAACCGGGATGGTATTCCCAGCGCAGCACGATCGTTCCCCGGACAGATTTAAAGTTGAAATCCGGATTGTTGAAAGTAAAGACGGAAGCCGGGCCCTCTCCATCCGGGTCCACCCAATACATATTGTCTTTAAAATCAAGAGAGGATTGTCCTTCGCCGAATGTATTAAACTCAAAACTCTTGGGGCGGGCAAGCTCTTTAAACCTGTCATATTCTCCCACAGCAAGAAAAGGCTGTAGGTAAAGCTGTAGGGTTAATTTCGGGGTAAAGGTCCAGTTGAGCCTGATCTCCATGGAAAGCACTCTCTGGTAAAGGTGCCCGAAGATATAGCGGGCTTCGAAAGTGTCTGCCATTAATGAGTCATTCACTTTTTTTATCCATTGATATCCTGTCTCTCGTACCATGTAATTTGGCCCGAGGGAAAAGCTTATATTGCTGCGGGGTTTCCAGCTTATAGAAGTTGAAGCGTTCCAGTTATAGGTTCCGATAGAGGGTCTTTTATAAACACTGCTAAAGATGGTGAGGACAAACTGCTTGCGCCTGTCTGTATTAAGGCCTGTATTGAGCTGCCAGCCGGGTGGAATGCGTACTAAGGGCCCGCCTCTGGTTAGGTCATTGCTGATGGTTTCGGGATTATAAGCGGCCATGGTTTCAAATCCCCAGTAGTTAAGGAATTGACCATTGGCAAGCGCCAAGTATCCCTCCCATATTTTATTGCCCCCAAAGTCATAATTACCGAATGGTCCTCCTGCTACAACCAAATTGCGGAAAATTTTACCGGGATGAGGCCACAGGTATCCGACGATAAGGCTGCTGTTTATAATATCTGAGCTTCCAGATTGAAATCCGGTGTCATTAGGATCAAAGCCAGGCGAAAGTGCTCCCAGGGCAAAATTAAACAGGAGGCGTCCCCGCTGCTTATTAAGTTGAAAGCGGCCGCCCCATCCGCTTAAAGATGTAGCGTTTTTATTTAATGAGACATGGGAGGCGTCCGGCCGCTGGAAATAGTGGAGGGAAGACTGCTGTAGCCGGTAGATAGCTTGTTCACTTCCATTGACATATGTTCCGCCCATCCAACCACTTAAAACCCAGGTTTTTTCCTTATCTAAAAATGCCCACCCATCACAGGCAAAGCTGAGAGCTTTCTGGTTTAAAATGCCTGATAGAGTATCATTTCTGAGGTCCCGGACTACAGAAGTAGCCATCACCCCCAGGCCCTGGCGTCCCTGGTTAAACTCCCGCTGAGCACGCAGGGCGCCATAATAGGTGAAGGGTTCTACTTCCTCCTGGAAGCGGGCGCCAGAAACATCGACTTCTGCAAACTCCCGGGCTGTAAGGGCATTGAGAAAACCAATATTCCATTTACCCCCTAATTTTCCTGTAAGCTTGAAAGCGCCCAGGATAGTCGACCTGTCGGGATAGTTAACATATCCGTTCCTTGTGACATGGCCCTGCGGGGCCCGGCCAACCCGGCGGCTGTAAAAGAAACTGGGAGCACTCCAGTTTACATTCATATTATTGGTGATTCCACCTCTACCAAAATCATTAAATATATTGCTCCCTTCTATAAAAAAAGGCCTTTTTTCCTGAAAATAAGATTCATAAGCAGAGAGGTTGATAACAGCAGGATCGACTTCTACCTGACCGAAATCCGGATTGACAGTTGTATCGAGGGTGAGATTGCTTTTTAAGCCGATTTTAGCATTAAACCCGACATTGGCTAAAAGATTTTCTCCTGTCTGGAAGGGATTACCCTCTTCCTCTGGACTGAACTGACCTTGGGCAACAGTGTAAGGGAGAAATTCTATATGTCTCCCGGGAGAAATGTTTTTTATCCCTATTAACTTGGCAAAATGGGAAACATACCCGATATCTTCTTTGGGGATCCATACTAATCCGACCTTTTCATTTTTTCTGTTTATCTGTCTGCGGAAGTTTACTCCCCAAGTGTATTCATCCTTTTTTGGAAAGCGGAGTTGATGAAAAGGTATTTTAAGCTCTACAATCCATCCTTTGTCATCGATCATAGTAGAATATTCCCATACTCCGTCCCAAGTTGTGTCGCGGGATACATCATTAAAAAGAGTCCAGTCTACGATGGAACCTGAGGGATTCACAGCAAACTGATAACCGGAACGCCTGTCATAATAGGGATCAACTGCAAAAATAAACCAGTCTGATTCGACAAAATCGTCCCTTCTTCCCAGCCGGCCCTTTATCTTTTCCGGATCTGAGTCAAACATGCGGGCTGCAACATAAATAGCCTGGTCATCATAGGCCACCCAAACTAAAGTTTTTTCAGTAGGATCCTCCCCGTCGTGAGGGTCGGATTGGATAAAACCACCAAAACCTTCTGACTTCCAGGCTTCCTCTGAGAGGATTCCGTCTACCTTGATATCTCCATTTGTGCGAACTGCCTGGACAGTCCTCTGTTTTGGTGTTTTTATGGTCTGGGCAAATGATAAACACGGGATCAGTAGAATGAAGGTGTAAATGAATATGGATATTGTTCTTTTTTTTATCATGACTTATTCCTAATCTTTACTATTTAGAAAACGTGTGAATAATCCAGGCTCTCCTGAGTTAATTACAAAACTTGTTAATAATTTGAACTTACATATATAGTACGCATTAGAACAGGAAAAAGTTGTCGGAAGGGTAAAGAAATATTGAATTGGTTGGTTGGGGTCAGGTCTTTAAAACTTTTAAAGACCTGACCCCATTAATTTTACTTAAAATCGATTCAGTTCAATAAAAGGACTTTCCCATAGAGCGCTCCCTTATATTCTCCCTTTTTTATGCTGATTTGGCCGTCAATAATCACATATTCCACTCCTGATGGGTATTTAAAAGAATCTGAGTAGGTTGAGTTATCCCTTACCGTTTCTGGGTCGAAGATCACCAAATCCGCTGTATATCCTTGCAGAAGCATCCCTCTTTTTTTCATCTGCAGAACGGAGGCTGGGAGGGAAGTCATTTTTCTGATTGCATCCTCCAGGGAAAGTAGTTTTTTCTCTCGTACATATTTACGGAGAATCTTGGTCTGGCTTCCGAATTCACGCGGATGCCCGCGTACCGGTTTTGCCGATTCTTTAATAACCGGAAGGGCACTCCCATCGCTTGACACCATTACCCAGCTCTGGGTAAGCGCATAGTTATGGTCTTTTTCTGATTGAGAGCCGCCGCCGTATAGAATATCCGGTTCGTCGATGACCAAATTCACGAGAATATCGAACATATCTCGGTCTAGTTCCCGGGCGATGTCGATAAAGTTTTTCCCCTCTAAGTGCTTGTTTTTAGGGGCTACTAAAATTGTAAAATCATGCCATCCCCACATGGCAACTGCACTTGGGTCATTTGGGCGGCCTTTAACAGTTAATTGTTTGATCATGTTGCGTTTTTCTTTATCTTTAAGCGCTTTGATAAGTTCTCTATGATAAGCAGCTAATGCTTTTTCCCGGTCTATTTCCTGCCATTGGCTTCTATAGACCTGGGCCCTGAGTTTTGAAAGCGGCTGCATATCTTTTGGTATTTCTAAAAATGTAGAGAGTAATCCTATTGGTGCTGACTTTATATAAGGATACTGGTCTGCGGTTATATAAATCCCCCGGCTTCGTGCATCTTCAATAGTCTGGACCGCCTTTTTCATCAAGCCCCAGTTGTTTTTCCCTGTAACCTTTAAATGGGAGATGATAGAGCGGACTTTGGTTTCTTCCGTTAGCCGGATTATTTCTTTTATTGCTTCAATAATCCTACCAGCTTCATCCCTCATATGGGTTGTATGGATGCCTTTATATTCAGCCACTATCCGTATTATCTCTATAACTTCTTGAGTATCAGCAAAACGTCCCGGGATATATTCCAGGCCGGTGCTCATTCCCCAGGCTCCTTCTTCCATAGCTTTACGGGCGAGGGACTTCATTTTTTCTATTTCCTCTGGAGTTGCTTTACGAGGGGCATTACCCATGACCTCCCGCCTGATGCTTCCGTGCCCTACTAGATAAACAACATTAGTGCCGATTCCCTGTTTTTCCCATTTCTGTTTGGTGTTAAGTACGTCGATTGAGACGGATTCCCCGCAATTTCCAGTTACAACAGTTGTTACTCCTTGGGCCAAATAATTTAAATTGGCTTGGCAGCGAGGATCGCCAAGCTCAGAGTCGCAGTGAGTGTGCATGTCGATGAATCCGGGGCAAACTATTAGATTTTTAGCGTTTAAGGTCTTTTCGGCTTCAGCCTTGGAAAGATCGCCGATTGCTGTTATCTTGCCAGCTTGAATTCCGATATCAGCATAGAACCAGGGATTGCCTGTGCCGTTGATTACTTTTCCGTTTTTTATTAGCAGGTCATATTTTTGGGGAGAAGAGCTTGCTGAAATATTTATAGCTATAAATACCAGCAGGGATAAAATTAAAACATTTTTTAATAATCTAGCCATTTGATCACCTCATTATCAATTAAAAGGAAATGGTTCCATTTTTTTATGAATAATCCAGGTTACTTCCGGGGGATTTTAGCAAATCGGATATTTTTGACCCGGCCGGCATCTACTGTGAAGCTGACTAGGCCGCCTTTTTTGCTGCGGAAAAAATTCAGTTTCAGGCCGCTGACCATAAATTTGTCTTCAAAGGTTGGAGTGAGGGCATCCTCGGGATAATCTTTGTAAGGATTTTCATGGCGCATAAAAAGTTTTCCATTTTCCAATAATATTTTATATGTAGTCTTGAGCTCCTCGCTGTAAAAGCTGCCTGTATATTCTTTAAGCTGAGCAGGAGAGAGAAGTTCCAGGCGGATAGATTTAAAGGTGGAAATGTCCCTTCCTTCCCATAGGACCAGCATGATGGGGGGGGTTCCTTCTTGTGATATTTTAAACTCGATTTCACCAGTAAATGGGTTAGTAGTATAGAATTTTGTTTTGCTGATGGGTGAAATTAAAAATGTCCTGGAAGAGAAATTTACCTGTACTTGAAGGTTGTTTTCTTTTGGAGAAAGTTTCCAGATGACTCCCTGTTTTGGATCGTAAAAAGTCCCGCTGAATTTTATAAGTTCAGATTCTGAAAGCTTTATGAG
>CBFDDY010000010.1:0-20902 GCA_965603705.1 uncultured bacterium
CGCTTCAAAAAAAACAATCGCAACAACTAGGAACCACCGCTTCCCGAATATTCCCGGATAATTCCGGACAATTCTGTCTAATTCGGTTATTACAGGCCTTTTCGAATAGGCTCGAAAGACAAGGTCTCCCTCTTTTTTTGATCCCCTAAAAAAGTATTCACCCGCTGGGTAGATATTTTCCTTGTTCATCCAGGCACAGATAGAATTTTGCGGGGTAGAGAGAGGGGACCTGAGTTCAAAATAATACTTATTTCCTTTTGACTCCCGTATAGGCCTAAATTGAATAGAATTAAATAAATCACCTCTCACTTCGGAAGCATTAAACTCTTTTTGAACCAAAACTTCTCCGTTTGAATTAAGATCCCTTAATAAAAATATGACATCTTTATTATTTCTCTTTGCATAGATTCCTAACATTATCTCTATGCAGGACAAATTGTCCTCTTCTGCAATGAAAGTCTGTCCTACTGTATTTCCCTTATAAATATTGGGAGATGAATCTGTATTAGGAAAAACTTCAGTATCAAGGCATTCGTGTTTTTTTATAAAAATTAAATAAATATTCATAAAGATAAAAATAAATATTACTATTGCTCCTGTTCTTAATAGAAATCTCTTTTTATCCTTCATTAGAAAATCAGTTTATCACCACATATATGTATATTCAAATAATTTATTCTAAAAGATAATGGTAAATAAAAAGACTAGCTTGTGTTTTTATTAACGACAAATTACAATTATCCATTACAAATAACCATAAATAATGAAAAAAATCCTCTTTGTAACCCACCTCTTCTACCCTGCCCGGGGGGGAGTGGAGATCCATATCAAACGGCTTTCCAAAGGACTGGCGAAAAAAGGCTATCATGTTAAGGTTTTAACTACAAATGCCTATTCCACTGAAGGTTTTTTTCTCAATGACAAGCGCCGCATCGAAAAAACATATGAAGTCATTGACGGCGTCGAAGTCGAACGCCTCAGCTTTCGTACTTATGGTAGAA
This sequence comes from uncultured bacterium, assembly GCA_965603705.1. GTDB lineage: Bacteria > Acidobacteriota > Aminicenantia > Aminicenantales > Aminicenantaceae > JAUVXM01. The sequence goes on from CBFDDY010000010.1 coordinate 1,002, forward strand.
AACTTCTGAATTCCATGCGTTCCTTAGCCTGCCGGATAAAATATCCCGGCAACGAATGGGTGCGGTTCTACTCTTTCGGCCCCAGAAATTCCCTTTTTCTGGAGAAAAGCATTCAGTTCCAGCCTGACCTCATTATTGCCACGCCCCTTCCTACTTTTAATATCTATTATGCTAATAAAGCAGTAAAAAAAATGAATATCCCTTTAATTGTTATTCCCTCATACCATATTAATGATCCCTGCAGTTTTTTTAACTCCATATATTTTAAGATCATGCGAAAGTCAGATTTAATCATAGCTCTGAGTGATATAGAAAAAAAGTTTTTAGCAGAAGCAGGAAACATCGATAATAATAAAATAGTTATTTTTCCACCTCTACCTTTTGACAAAACTCTTATGCAAAGAAAAATACAGTCAAAAGAAAAAATAAAGAAACCATTAGGGATCAAACAGAAGTATGTTGTTTTATTTTTAGGACAACATGGAATTCATAAAAATATAGACTCCGTAATAAAGGCCATGGGCAAAGTGTGGCAGTCTTCCAATGATGTTGCTCTTGTTATTGCCGGGGGAACAACAGAATACACAAAACATTTAAAAGATCTATCTTTCCCTTACAACAGCACCAAAAATAAAAGAGTATATTTTATTGATAACTTTCCGCAGGAAAAAAAGAGCGACATATATAACATGGCTGATATATTCATTTCTTTGTCAGAATTCGAGTCATTTGGCATTGTATTTGCTGAAGCCATGTTGCATAAACTTCCTGTTATTGCCAGCATCAACAGCGTGGCTCGTTTAATCATAGATGATTTTCATACAGGTTTTTTAGTCAATCCTTCCTGTGAACACGAAGTTTCCGGAGCAATACTCGGACTTATCCTTGATGATAATATCAGAAAAATCTATGGAAACAATGGAAGAAAAATTGCTTTAGAACGATACAATCCTGAACGAATTTTGGAGCAATGGAGTAAAATCTTAGATACCTTATTGAAATAATCCGGCTGACGGCAATATTTTCTATTGAGGCCAGAATTACATCAACCTCACTTTTTACTTATTCTTGTTTTTGGGCTATTCCAATTAATATATCACCTTGCCAGAATACAGCACTTTTATCTGCAAAATATTCTTTATGTATAACATCATCATAAAATTCCCTACCTTCGAAAGCAATTCTTGAAAATTTTGTAATAAATGATAATAAAAATTTTCCTAAATAAAATCTTAAGCCTTTTTTATGTATATTTGACATATTAATATATTGCAAATATTTTGATTTTCTATTTAAAAATCCGGAGTTTTTTAACAGAATATCAAGTGAATTTTCTGAAAAATATGATATGTGTTCCAACGGGGAAATAATCGCCCATTCCTTTCCAATGAACTGGAAGGAAATACTTTCAATGTTGGGAACTGATATGAATAAAATCCCATTATCATTTAGTAATGAATAAATTTTATTTAGTATTTTCTCAGGATCAAAAAAATGTTCCAATGCATCTGTCATTACTACGAGATCAAATTTTCCAAATTTTCTGATCAAATCTGAAATGTCAGTTTTCTCAAAATCGATTTTCTCTGCATTTATATCCAAAACATTTTTACTGTATTTAACTGAAGATTCAATAATATCAAGACCAAGTACCTCCCAACCTTTATTTTTGAAATTTTTTAACAAAAATCCACCACCGCAACCGATGTCAAGTACTTTCCCACCCTTGTCATCATTATAATAGTTTTTCTTAAGCAATTCATATACAAAATCAAACCTTTTTAATATTATAGGATTAAAAGCATCCTCTGTTGCACCACAACTTTTTAGATATTCATTTTGAAAATAAATATCAGAATATCTTGATAAAATATCATTCCTATCCGGAAGCGGATTAAACCGCCCAAAATTACATTCAACACACTGGAAAAAATTAAAACTAAATTTTTTAAAGCGATACTTCATTTTGCTATTACAAACAGGGCAATTTAATTTTTTCATTTCAGGAGGGCCTTTTCCCTAGCATTCACCACAAATAATTTTAACATAATTTATCATATATCTTGAAAATTTGGAAATTTAAATATAAGATTGTGACCATAAAATTATGAGAAAAACTTTGTTGAATTATATCTGCTGTCCATTTTGCCACGGCACTCTTGACTTCATTACAAAGGTTTATGAAAATAGGGAAAAAAACATTCAAGAAGGTATCTTAATATGTCAAGAATGCAACCGCTGGTTCCCGGTTCGTAATTACATTCCTGAACTTCTTCCAGATCATCTGAGAAATTGGGAAGCTGATGAAAATTTTTTGTATTCTCTTGATTCAAATATTGAAAAAAAAATCCTCAAAAAAATAAAAAAGAAAATAAAACACTGCAGAAAAAATGCCTTAAAAATCAAAGACTCAGGTGTCTCCTATAAAAAATCTGAGATTTCAATTAAAAAAAAGGTATCAGACCCGAACTTTTTTGGTCCCGGCTATTTCTCTCCTTTTAATCACCACAACACTGACTTCACTATGCAACTTATACGCCGCTTCGGCAATGCTGTTCCTTTATTGAATCCGAAACAGCATGATATCATTCTGGATGTGGGTTGTGGCTATGCGTGGACAACCGAATGGCTCAAGAAAATGGGAACTGAGCCAATCGGCATAGATATATGTAGAACTTATTTAGATATTGGCATAGAAAGGATGGGGAAAAATATTCCTCCTCTAATAGTAGCTGACACCGAAAACCTCCCTATAAAAAAAGAGTGTGTAGATGCAATTTTATGTTATGATGCTTTCCATCATATCCCGGATCGTAAAAAAGCTATGAGTCATTTTAATAGAACATTAAAAACAAACGGAAACATAGTCCTTATAGAACCTGGCTTGGATCATGAAGCAGCTGCCATTTCCCAGGAAGTCATGAAAAAATATGGTCTATTGGAAAAAGGCATGAGTTTATCTGAAGTTAAAGATTATTGTGAAAACCTAACTTTGCTGAAGCCTCAGCAACATTTTATTATTAAATGTAGTTCAAACGAACAAGAAAATTATTTGTCCCCCCAGTTCATTCAGTCCCATTCATTTACAGATGAGCAAATCTTCGTAATAAATAAAATTAATAAACCTTAGGTACAATATTTACCATAACTTCAATTGGAATACTGTAAAATTCACCATCAGTAACTGCAAAATGCAGAATATGACGGCCTAAAAAACCCGGACTTAACTGCCAGTAGAATATCCCCTTCTCTCTGTCTAGATAGGAGCCTTCGGGTAAAGGCTGGTTTTTATTACTCCCCCAGCCAATAAACTCATTCCCACCTTGACCGGTCAAATGAATTTCTAATCTTTCAACTTCCTCAACCTCAATCTGCAGTTTCTGTTTTCCCTGCCAACTGTCAACTGGTTTCTTGCTATCCCTGCCAACTGCCAACTGCCCACTAGCTTGTCCCTGTCTTTCCTGCCTTCTATATCCCTGCTTCCAATCTCTCACTTCAATATGCAGCCAGCTATTTGGATCTTCCTGCGAACACAGAGCTTCCTGTCCTATAGAAAAGCCATTCATGTTCTGTATAAAAAAGTTACGTAAACCCATCCCATCAGCATCCCCAGCATTGTCCTCAACACTCCAAGCAATGTAATGCATGCCATTTTCAAAGGCAGTTGTATCAATATTGAAATATCCAACTGCTCCATTACTATTTAAATAGCCAGGAAATAATGTGGCGATATCTTCCCTATAATATCCATAGTCCGGATGTCCCACCGGTTGGCCATCAATCCAAACCCATATTGTGGATCCATCCTCAGGAATTTTCTTAGGTGAAGGAGTCAATGCCCATCCAAAATTTATATAATCATTCCCTGAAATACATTCCCCTACTGCTGGAGTATCAATTGTACCAAATGGTTTTATGCGGTTGGCATTATCTGCATTAATCATCTTCTGCCCTATCTCTACACAATGACCACTCCCATCCAAGGCAAACACATGGAAAATAAAGGAACCATTCCCCTTATTCGGGAGAAAATTTGTTAGAACCATAGAACCCCAGCCCGCTTTATTGCTTCTGGGATAATTTGGGTAGGCTATCTCAACATCCGGCCGAGCACCCTCAATAAACACTGCATCTTGCACATAAACCAGACCATCTGGTCCTATTACACTGGAAGGATCATCTACATGTGAATTCCTCTTTATCTGAATCTGGGTCACCTCAATATCATCCAAAGCCCAACCTGTAACTGCAATAGTTCCAGAAACTGTATCCCCTGCAATCGGTGTCTCAAACATTCCAAAAGGCAGGCTGTCTCCTCCATGTGCATAAACTGTAAGAGTTACATCTATAAATCGGGGTGAATTCAAAGCCTTCGGATCTGAAATTTCCACTACACCATAGTATGTTCCAGGCGAAGGATTAGCCATAGCTATGCCAATATCTATACATCCCTCTCCACTTCCACTTGTAGGGCTAATAGTTATCCAATTTCGATTTGTTGTAGCCTGCCAGTTTAAACTCCCCTGGCCACTATTTCTAATATAAACTTTTTCATAACTTGTTACTGCCCCATTTAATTCCGCCCCAAAAATGACTTGCTCTTTAGACAGGTTTATTTCAGGAATTAATTCATGGTCAACTACAACCGGACCTCCAGCATAGCAGCTGTTTTGGTTGACTCCATCATCAGCTACCATATAGATCCAGTACTTCCCTTCTGCAAGTACGGATGTATCCCAGTTATAGGAGCCAGCGCCTGCAGATGAAGAAAGGCTTTGTACTATCGGTGTTCCATTGAAACCTGCATTATCTATATCATAATATAAAGATACACTTACTGTATTTTCATCAAAAATAATCCATTCAATGGGAAAAGAAATATTTGCTTTCCAGTCAGCGGTAATCCTTACTTCATCAAAAAAAAATGCCCGTGAATCGCGAAGCTCATGGGGATCTATGCGAAAACAGTCAATTTCCCCAGTCCAGCCTGATTGTGAAGGGCTTCCGCCCCCACCTTCTAAAGGAAGTTCACTTAAGTCACAGACAACTTTATTCATAATCCAATCAGAAGCAAGGTGACGGATAACTATATCCTGGCTGACATTTTCTACAGATTCATCATTCCGCCTCCACATAACCCGGGCAATTGAACCATCATTCACACTCTGAATACCATCAATACCCATTTTAAAAACCAGGTTGTGATAATGGCTGGAATCAATAGGAATTTGGCCTCCCCGGTAAAGAAAATGGAGAAAAAAAACAGTAGGATCCCCATAAAAAGGAGGAGAAACAGATATACTTTCTCCATAATAAACAGATTGGGAAGGATAACTGTTCCCGGCCATATCCTGGTAGTTGATAGATTTAAACTGGGCATTATTAATATTAACAGTATGTTCCACATCTGCAGAATTACTCATATCCCATGGGTCAGAAAAAGCAACATTAACATAATCTGTATCGCTTCCTGCTGCTGAAGGTTTTATAAACTGCATAATCGGAGTATCATTGACATGATAATAACCAGCTGAATAGGTATAGGAAGAAGTTCCCGTAGGAGTAACTGCTATGTAATAATCACCTTGAGCTAAAGCGCCGGTTAAAAATGTATACTTGTTACCACTTATATTTTTTGCCAGCATCCCCAGATGGCCATTGGATGAATCTCTATCATTATCCAGGTATATATCAACATTCCCGGAAGCTCCTATCCAGGTTATATCTCTCTCTTCACTCTCTTTATATTCAACTAACCTGATCCAATCTATCTGTATAGTTTTATTCTTTTTGATAACTGGATCCATGCGCAAAGAATCAATATAACCTGACCAAGAATCAGTCCCGGATACAATGCCCAGTGAGGAGATATCAATTAGGTAAATGAACCAATTATTGTAAGTATAAAACGATCCAGAGGCGGTAGAACCGCTGTAAATAGTATCTGTTGACCAGAGAAGCTGTCCCCAAGGCCCGTATATATCCGGCTCAAGATACATACGTATAGCTAAAACCTTATATTTATCAGCATTTATGGGATAATTAGCACCTACTTTTCCCAGCCCTGCAGAACCAAGATAAGCAGAATCCAGGATTGCTATGTTAGTATCTGAATAATCGGGGCCGGCCACATCCGGAGTATAAACTGATTGGGCAGAAAACACACCGTTTTGGAATGAAATTCCAGTCAAATATGATCTCGGCTGCTCTACAGTATTAAAAATACGCCACCCCAGGTCAGTGCGTTCATTCATATCCCACCGGTCTTGAAGAACCTCATCAGCATAATCCGCACAGGATCTGACCTCATCTCTGCTTGAAGGTGAAGTAACTATTATCTGAGAAAATGATAATCCTAAAACAAGAAAAAAAAGAATGGGGGAAAAAAGAGTTTTTTGAGCCTGACTTGATATCCTCATTGATGATTCAGCCTATACCTTTAATAATATACTAATAATATAAATATAAAAGCATAAAATGTAAATCACCTTTAGGGGGGAAATTAAGGGGTGAGGCAATCTAGCCTTCTTCTATGATTATGTGATACAAGTATTTTCTTAAAACACAACCTTTGCAGAATTTCAACTCTTTCTCATCCATTAAAGTAATGTATAAGTATTGCTTATGATTTTAAATATCTATATAATTTCTTTGTACACCACCAAAATTTAAATTATTTGACTCTTAAAAAGATAAAGATTAAGCTTAAAGGTAATAGTATAATAGCAGTTTCCCAAAAAACATGAACCGGACAAAACTCAGATTACTCTTAGTTTTAGCCGCCCTAGTTTTCGCCGTACTTTTCCTTTTTTTATTTAAAATCGATAAAAATAAACTGGTATCCTCCCATCCTAAAAATGGAATGGATAATCTTAAGACAGCCAGAGTTTTTAATTTCGACCAGCGCTTTAAGGTAAAAGACGGTCAGAAGCGCTTTAATACGATATCCGTAGCCGTTTATAATCCGGATAATAAACCAGTTGTTTGTAGGTTTTTTCTGCGCACCAAAAAAAACGGGAAGCTTATCTTCCAGGGAAACATCCGCCTGCCTAAAAATACCGTCAGATTCAATACTGAAACTATCTCTTTTCCTCCAGTTAATTCGTCGAGAAGAGGGATTTTTCATTTCGAATTGAACTCAAATAAAGCATTTAATGTCCTAGTTTATTCCGGCAGTCCCCACTCTAATCAGGATAATCTTTTATTCAGAGTATCTGATCAGCAGCGGTTATCTCTTATATCTTATACTGCTCAGATCACTAATCCCAATACTCGCGCAATCTGTTTTTTCCTAATAATCTGTGCTGCCGCTGGTTTGATCTCAGCCGGATTTGCATTGGGGTCCGGAAATAACCGCCGGAATTTTATTTTTGTTATTGTGTTACTGGCAGTATTTATTTTTTCCATTATATGCGTTTCATTTTTTGTCGGCAATAATACCCATGCCAGATTGTTAGGGGCTGAAGATGATGCTTATATAACTTACAAATACGCCCAGAATATTGTTGCAGGGAAAGGTTTTACATTTAATCCTGATGAAAAAACACTGGGGACAACTACTCCACTCTACACTCTTACTCTGGCTTTATTCGGAGCTTTAGTGGGAAATATTCATGTTTTAAGCTTGCTGCTTTGTTTTGCTTCGATCCTTGGGTCAGCAATCTTTATTTATTTGATTCTGGAGAAACATTTCTCCTCTTTGATAGCCTTATCAGGTGGAATAATATTTCTATTTTTCCCCATGTTCTACCGTGTTCTCGGGATGGAAACCAATCTTCTGATTTTTCTGATAATTACAAGTTTATACTTTTTTTCCCGCAACAAGACCAATCCGGCTTTTTTTATTCTAGGACTGGCGGTTATCACCCGAATGGAAACCCTGATAATTCCACCGATACTTATTCTGGTGCTACTGTATAAGAAAAAATTTCGCCAATTATTAACCGGAACAGGAATTTTTTTGCTGACTATAATGCCCTGGTTTATTTTTTCCTATTATTACTTCGGCAACCTGTTACCCAACACATTTTATGCAAAAACCGGGGCCCTTCAAGCCCAAAACAGTCCCCTCCCCAGAATAGGCCATTTAATTCCTCGCATACTTAAGCTGAAATTCCTAAAAAGTCTCTTTTTAAACAGTTTCGGCTCTTATCTGCCCGATTACATCCAGTCTTATTTCACCTGGCTATTTTTGTTCGCAGCAGCTTTATTAACCTCATTCAAATCTCTTCTTCGGATTTCTTTTTTCAGACTTTATATCTTTTGGGTTAGCTTATATATATTTGCCCTGTCTGTCTTAAACGTATCTCCTTTTATCTGGTATTACGTTCTACCCTTATCAGTCATTCCCATTGTCCTGCCCGTGGGTTTATCGCGGCTTAAAGGCAAGATCGGCCGCTTTATCGCAGTTATGACAGTAATAGGACTGGCTTTATTTGGCGGCAGGAATATCTATAATATTTTTTACTCCCACTGGTATACTCAGCATATGAGTAATTTGGAAAGATACATAACATTTGAGAATATTGCCGAATATATACAGGATAATATCCCAGTGGAAAACTCTATAGCCATGGAGGAGATTGGCATTGTAGCCTACGGAATTGATAACAAAATCTGGGACGTTTACTGTTTGATTCATAATACCAGCCACTTTCCAGCAGGCTATTCTACCCCAGGTCATCAGCGTATACCTTCATTACTCAAATACATGCAGCCAGATTATATTCTATTCCACTCAGGAAGATTGGCCCAATCTATTGATTACTCCCAGGACTATTTACCTATAAAATTTTTTCCGGTTAACAGTTTCGCGCTAAAACCTGCCTTCTTTTATGTCCTGATGAAATCCAAAAAATAAAATGACGCTCACAGCTAATTAAATTTCTTTGTCACAATATTAACAACAACTTTAACCGGACGGCTGCGTTTCCAACCATCAGTTACGGCGAAATTAAGCTCATGTCGGCCTAAAAAGCCTGGGCCAAGCTGCCAGTAGAAAATACCATTCTCTTGATCCAGGTTAGAACCTTCCGGCAAAGTCCGGCTTTCGTCCTTCCCCCACCCGATAAAGCTGTTTCCGCCCTCTGCTTTGAAATGAATCTCAATGCGCTCGACTTCCTCAACTTCGATCTGCAGTTTATTATTTCCCTGAAGTCCCTGCTTTTCCTGCAGTTCCTGTTTTTTCTGTTTTTTCTGTTTCTCCTGGTTTTCCTGCCTTTCCTGTTTTCCCTGGTATCCTCGCTCCCAACCGCTTACATCTATGCTCAAACTCCCACTCGTATCTTCTGAGTAGAGCAAAGGTTTTATTTGCATAGCATTGCCACCTAAATTCTCTATGGTAAAATGCCTCAAACCCATCCCATCAGCAGCCCCTGCATTGTCCTCAACACTCCAAGCAATGTAATGCATTCCATTTGCAAAGTCAGTTGTATCAATATTGAAATATCCAACTGCTCCATTACTATTTAAATAGCCGGGAAATAATGTGGCGATATCTTCCCTATAATATCCATAGCCCGGATGTCCCAACGGTTGACCATCAATCCAAACCCATATTGTGGAACCATCTTCAGGGATCATCTTTGGTAAAGGAGTTAAAGCCCACCCAAAATTTATATACGCATCCCCGGAAATGTTTTCTCCTACTGCTGGTGTATCAATTGTACCAAATGGTTTTATACGATTGGCGTTATCTGCATTGATCATATTCTGACCTAATTCTACCCGATGACCAAAAGTATCATAAGCAATTGCATGCAAGATAAATATACCATTCCCACTGTTTGGTAGAAAGTTTGTAAGAATTAGACACCCCCACCCAGCTTTGTTATTTCTGGGTTGATTGGGATAAGCAAATTCAACATCCGGCCTCGCTCCCTCCATGAACACTGCGTCTCCAATATAAACAAGACCATCAGGTCCTATCACCGCAGGCAAGTCAATGGGATGCGAGTTTCTTTTAATCTGAATCAAGGTCACTTCAACATCATCAAGAGCCCACCCTGTAACTGGGATAGTCCCGGATACGGTTGAACCATCTTCCGGTGTCTCAAACATTCCAAAAGGAGCATCGTCATTCTCTGTGGTATGTACATTAAGCTCCACTTCAATTATTTGTGGTGAATTATATGCATTAGGGTCACTAACCACAACCTGCCCAATATAAGTACCAGGATTAAATCCACTTGCATTTACTCCGATAGTCAAATAACTGTCTCCAGTTCCGCTAGCAGGGCTTACATCGATCCAGCCTGCACTAGGAATAGCTGACCATACAAGGGTCGAGCCTTCTGAACCAATATTCCTGATTATAACATTTTCAGGAGACGTAATAGCTCCTCCCTGCTCAGCCCCGAATAACAAATTTGCTCTATTAACTGAAAGAGTAGCTGGATTCACAGCAGGAATATGCATTACTTCATCCGAGTATTCTCCGGCTACACCATTTTTATTAAAGGCACGGACTCTGTAATAATTATAACATCCGGAAACATACGATTCATCATTATAGGAATAATTACTGGTTGTTCCTATTTTAGTACCTGCATTGGGAGTGAATCCCGATACTGTGCTGTGATGAATCTCGAAATGGTCAAAATCACCCCAATCCTGCCATTCCCAAATATGCCCGTTCCAGATTTTTCCAGTAAGCTCAAGCACAATTGCACCAGCTGAAGGGTTAAAATAACCTGAAACTCCTATTATTTTAGTTGGATCATACATAAAGTTCATATTTGTGTGGCGGCCTTTATCCCGAATGTTTTCCACAAAGTTTTGCAGGGCCACTTCTTTGTTCATGCCTTTGATCTGGTGCTCCCCAGATGAATCCTCCCACCTCCAGAAGTTAATAATATGAGCATTATGGTCATATACTCTCATATATTGATCGAGAATAAAGCTGGGACTACTCTGGTTCATTGTAAATCCGACAGGATATATTTCGGCATCATATTCCAGAACGGCCCAGTTAGAAGACATAGCCGACGCTGCGGGCACACAGTATAAGCTTGTGCGGGCTATGAAAGTAGGAAATTTAACATCATAAATCGTAGCGCCTAATGAACCGTATGGCTGAACATCAGCAGTCCAGAGAGGCGAAGCAGAAGAATAGTATCTGGGGTTAAAGATCGTACATTCGGGATTGGTCCCGAAAAGATAGTCACCCGGTATCTGATGGGAAAACCATTTATCAGAAGGAATTCCTGCGGCATCAGCCCATTGAACCATATCATTAACCAGATTATAAACCATAGTCTCGCGAAAAAGATTCCAGAGGTCCCAGAAATCCTCTCCCGGGTTCATTACACGCGGTGGATCAAATCCTCCCGCAATATAATTCAGCCCTGAATTAGGCATCATGCCGCCATGAGAATAGGATGAATAAGGGATACGATGAGGGTCATTATTAACATAATCCTGAGGATAAGTATCATAGTTATCAGAAAGGCTCCAGTTGTAATATTTTAAATTCCAGGAGGTAAAATTACTACCAAAATCATTATTAAATGTGTTCCGTCCGGATGTCCCCTGATATTTTGTGCCACCCTCAGAATACCCTTGCCCTTTGTATTTACCGCTGCTGTCATCATACATGCCGGTATGACAGATCCAATCCCGAAACTCAAGTACTGCAAAAGGGGAATAATCACAAAAATAATCCTGCAAGCTTTGGCTCTGGTTAATACGGTTAAAATTGAGTTCCGCTTCTCCCCAGCCGCTTAAAACTGTAAGTACATCAGGCTCTTCATCCATTCTCTGCTTGAGAAAATCAAGCGCAGCCTCAGCTTTCGCCTCCAAATTCCACTGCATTTTTCGGGCATACCGCGAAAAAGTTCCAAATACATAATCCTCCATACGATCAGCGTCTGTAATCTGAGTATCAGAAGCAATTTTATTGTCATTATACCACTGGCAGTTGCGCACATCCTCTTCTTTAGCATCTTTGTATATATGAATGCCCCGAGCCAGGCCGGAACAGAGCACAATATGCAATCTGACATTTTTATCTTTCGTATTCTGAATATGTCTATTGACAGTGTCTTTAAAACTCTGAATCCCCTGCCCTGCATTACCCCAATTATCGTGCCAACCAAGATCCGGGTCAACATGGGTTCTGGAAAAAGAAAGCCAAGCATAAAGTCCAAAATTAAAATTATTCTTAATGTAGTCTATTTCTGTCGAATCTGAAGTTTTGTGCTCAATACTTATGACAACAACATTATCATAAGTTGGAAGCGGCAGTTCTTCGGAGAAAGAAATGGAAACAAAAATAAGAACTAAACCCAGAAATAAAAATAAACCATATTTTCGTAGCTTCATTTTCTTAATTAATATTCTCATGGTAATATACCCTCTTCTTTATAATAAGTAAATAATAATATGTGTAAATAACCTTTAACGGTGATTTAAGGGGTGAAAAATACTCACCCCTCTAGTGTATTATGGTTATCACTGCAGGAAGACTCTCATTGCCATATGTATCCACTGCCACGATTTCATAGGTATAATTATGGTTTTTTTCAGCATCACGGCGCATGTACTCAAAAATCCCCGTATTAAGTTCTACTATCAGCACACGCGTACTATCTTGAACTTCATAGATCCTGTATTGTTCCACATTACTGTTCCTGGGGTCAGCCTCCCAGGTCAGCCTGTGAACATATTCGATTATAATCCAGGCACGGTTAACTTCTACCTGGCCCTGAAAATTCATAGGCGGCTGGATCTCGATCTCTGAAAAATTGGCGGTAATGCTTTTATCTTTGTCCATTAAAACAGTCACAGGGTTAGCCCCCCCCGCAACATCACCACTCCATTGCGAAAAAAAAAACCCGGCTTCAGCATCTGCCTCTACATTAACTTTATAACCGGCATAATAATCATATATCCCGGGAACAGGCTTAGTAGTTCCTCCTTCCCCAGCTTTAAGGGAAAGGATGTAACTCACTCCTTCCGGCAGTTGGATCTCTTGTGAAAGTGATCCTCCGGTCCCCTGGGAGTTAACCGCCCGTATTTTGTAATAATATACCTTCCACTTTTTAGCTGTATTATCAGAATAATCATAATCCTCTGTGCTAGCTAAAAGATGTGATTCATCAGCAGCAAAATCCGGTGATTCTCCCCGGAAGATTTCAAAATGGGAAAAATCACCCCACTCCTTCCACTCCCAATTTTCATTTTTCCAAATCCTGCCGCTCATAGAGAGGACATTGTTTCCTGAGCTTTCATTATGAACGCCTGAAAATTCAACCACTTGAGGCGGATCAAAGACAGTGTTTAAATCAGTTCTGCGGGCTTTATCTCTAACCTGACTTATAAGCCGGCGCAGAGCTTGTTGTTTATTTTTTCCTTTTATCTGATGCTGTCCGGATGAATCCTTCCACCTCCAGAAATTAACCAGATGCGGTCCAACGCTGTAAGTGTTTAAATATTGAGCAAGGATATCCTCAACACTGCTTTCTGTTACATTAAAACCTGTAGGATAGATCTCAGCATCATATTCCATAATAGCCCAATTTTCAAAGAGGGAGGAAAGCGCTTCCAATCCGTGTTCAGTACTGCGGGCAAACCAATCAGGAAATTTTACGTCATACAAAGTTGCCCCAGGTGAACCCAGAGGTGTAATATCAGCTGTCCATAAGGGAGAAGCAGATGAATGATAACGAGCATTCATTTCCGCAGAGTCAGGACTGGTGCCAAACAGGTAATCTCCGGCGATCTGATGGGAATACCATCTATCTTCCGGAATGCCCTCTGCAGCCGCCCATTTGGCTACATCCCTGACATAATGATAGACCATAGTCTCTCGGAATAAATTCCAGAGGTCCCAAAATTTATTCCCAGGCTCCATGGTGCGGGGTGGGTCAAATCCCCCGGCTGTAAAATGAGGTCCTGAAGCAGGTTTCATGCTGCCGTGTTTATATTCCGAAAAGGGAATCCGGTGGGGATCATTATTGTCCTGGTCTTTAGGGTTGGTATCATAGTCATCATCCAGGCTCCAATTGAAATATTTAAGGTCCCATAAAGTAAATGCAGTGCTGAAATCCTGGTTAAAGGCTAAAAGCCCGGATGAACCCTGATATTTGCTGCCGCCTTCAGAATAACCCTGGCCTTTATATTGTCCGGAAACACCATCATAAAGACCCTCATGGCAGATCCAATCGCGAAATTCCAGGACAGCAAAAGGAGAATAATCACAAAAATAATCCTGGAGGCTTTGGCTGTGTATGATGCGGTTAAAATTAAGCTCTGCTTCCCCCCAACCACTTAGAGCAACTAAAACTTCGGGTTCCTGGTCCATTTTTAGTTTTAGAAAAGCCAAAGCAGCCGTGGCTTTAGCTCTGAGGTTGCGCTGCATTTTTCGGGCATAACGAGATAAAGTACCGAATACATACTTATCCAGAGGATTAGAACCACTTACCTGATCATTCGCAGCCAGCTTATTATCATTGTACCACTGACAGTTACGGATATCTTCTTCTTTGGCTTCACGGTAAATTGACAATCCACGGGCAAGGCCGGCACAGAGGACAATATGCAGCCTGACGTTTTTTTCTTTAGCATTCTGAATATAAAGTTCTATTTTGTCTTTAAAATCCTGAATTCCATTATCTGCATTTCCCCAGCCGGCATGCCAGTCCAGAACAGGATCGATATGAGTGTGGGAAAAAGCCAGCCAGGCGTAAAGACCTAAGTGGAAATTATTTTTAATATAATCGACTTCCGCTAAATCAGTAACCTTATGTTCAATGCTTACAATGAGCGCATTATCATAAGTAGGAATAGGCAATTCCTCTGCTGATAAGGAGGTGATCACAAGGACAGAGATGCATACCAGTAAACTTATTATTCGGTTAAACATGTTTTCTCCCATAAAATGTAATTCATGGTAATTTGCGGACTAAAGTCCGCGTAATTCCTAATTAATTACTACTAATTACACAGGCGTAGCCAGTAAATAACCATGAATTACACGAACCTTAGCTCGTAAATTACAATAAATGATACCGATAATACCGCCTTATCACCTGTACATCAATCTGCGGCATTTGCAGGGGTGGATGTAAGCAGCAGTAAAAAGAAGGATTTTTCTCTATTATATCCCTCTCCCTTATATTTTCCTTTTTTGCCCGCATAAATGCAAGCCTTTTTAGCAAAACAACAGGAAAACTTAAAGCTAAAGAAAAATATGCTCTGATATAACAACCAGCTTTTCCAAACCGCTTTTTTCGCAAAAGAGAGATATAATTCCTTAAATCCTCCCTCATGTAATTTTTTAAAAAACCCAGCATTACTCGTCCCTTAAAAATTTTCAGTACAAACCGCAAGCGATTGCGAATGACAAACACCAATTTCTTTTTTTCAAGATAAGACCCCCCAAAATCATGATATACAACAGCTTTAGCTTCTGGAACTACTTTCCAGCCATGCAGCCAGCAGCGAAAACTCCAGTCTGCATCTTCATAAAAGGTTTTATACCCTTCATCCAGTAAACCAACTTTATCTATTGCTTCCCGAGATAATAGCACAGCCCCAAAACATGCTGAAGGAATCTCCTTTAAAGCTTCAAACTGGCCAATATCTACACAATAAATAAAATTATCCGTGCCCCATCCCTGATTATTAATTTGGTTACCGATTCCATTAATAAAACCCGGCAGCTGGGAAAACTTCATCATAGGGGAGACTGCACCAATCCTTTCATCACTGGCAGCTTTATAATAAAGATGCTTTATACAGTCGGGTTCAATATTTGTATCCTGATTGAGGATAAACACATATTTGCCCTTTGCTTCTTTTATTCCCCGGTTTATTCCTCCTGCATAATGGCGGTTTTTTTTCATGGTAAAAATCAGGACTTGAGGGAAATTTTTTTTAATCAGTTCGATTGAATTGTCTTTGGAATCATTGTCAACTGCAATGATTTCTATATTTTTATAACTCTGCTTCTGTATCGAGGCAAAACATCTTTTAATGTAATCTTTTGCATTATAAATAACAACAATCACAGAGACAAGTTCCCCCTTATCTCCTATTAAATCCTTCATATTTTTTTCTTCCCCTGCTTCCTCAATACTTGACCGGATAATTCCTGCCCCTAAAAATACACGCAGATATTCATTTACCAATCTTTCAGATAAATCAGCCTGCAATTTTATCTTTTCAAATATTTCTTTTTTTGTCCCAGGCAGGCTCTCCCAAATAGCTTTCCCCCACTTATCAGTCAAAACCCGTTTGCCGCTTTTATAGACAAAAAAGTAAGATTTTTCCTCTGTAATCAAACGGAAATCATTACTCTTTTCAAAGCGTCCGTCTCTCCCTATTTTATTCACCATTTTCCATTTACCATTTACTATTAACAGGTTTAAATATTCACCATTTACTATTTACTATTAACAGGTTTATCCATTTACTATTTACTGTTTTCCCTGCCTTTACCCCCTATGCACTCGAAATTCCTCAAAATAAACTACTTCAAGCGGCCTTTTGTCGCTTCCCCATAAAAATATATTCTCCCTTTTTAAGGGATACTTATTATCCTGTTCAAGCAGAGCGTTTTTTTTAAAAAACAAACACTCACTTTCAATCCAATTAAAGGATTTTTGAGAAAATCCCCGGCTATACGTTTCTCTCTTTTTTTTCCATCTTTTCCTCTCCTTTCTGTTGACCCAAAACTTCACTTGATCAGTACTATCATCATCAAGCACAAGGGGAGACAAAATATCATATCCTGCATTTTTCTTTAACTCATTGTAAAAATTCTGCACAGAATTTACCGGCAAAAACACATCTTCTGATAAAAGCAGGACATAATCTCCTTTTAATCCGGCTGCAGCTTTTAAAAGAGTTGTATTTACTTTATCATCTTCCCCCAAACTCAGATACAACACACCTGGGAAAAAATTCTTGAGTTTGTATTTTAAATCCTGGTTTTTATATAAATCCAAAACTGTAACTTGCAGATTAAAATCAACTTTCTGGGTGAGCAGGTGATTAAGGCATATATCAAAATTTATTCCCTTATCATAAGTCACAATAACAGCTGAAACACTCTCCGGATAAAAAGCACGTACTAATTCACGATTAAATTTAGAAAGCCCTTCAAGTAGTGATTCTTTGGGAATATAATCTCTAAGTTTCACTTTTACTTTCTCCACCGCTCCAACTAAATCAGGCGTGCTTCTCTTGTGGGAATAAAGCCAAAAATGCCGGTAAAAAGGAGGCTCAAATTCAAGCGGATTTAAGCGGCTTGCCATAAACCGGTCAAGTAACTCGTGGATATTCTCTTCATCATCTTTATACCATAAACAATACTTCAAACTCTGGAGAAACAGCCAGTTTTCCAGTGAACCAAAGGAAAACTCTGCTCCAAAAGGGATATGTTTATTTAAAACCTTAGAGACCACTGCTTTTTTTGGAAGGCCGCAAGTTTTGTGTTCCAGCAGTTGCTGCTGTTTTATCCTAAAAAGAGCTTTAATCTGGTCATAAAATAACTTTTCAGCTTTTTCTATATCCTCATCCTCAAAGGGATTTGCCAGCAGCACTACATCCCGGGAAACCCGGCAAAGCTCTTGCAGAAAGCCTTCTCTATCCGCCTCCTCTATATGCTCAAGCACGTCCAGACAGGAGGCCAGGTCAAACGAATTATCCTTAAAAGGAAGTTTCCGGCCATCCCCCTGGATAAAGCCTTTACCCGGGCAGCTAATGATATCTACAACATACGCTTCGCTACGAGTAGCTTCGTGCACAGGAAACCAGCATGCCTCTCCCCTCGGGTCAGGAGCTGTCCCGCCCACATCCAGCACTCGAGTCGGCTTATCCGGGAAAAGCACCTCAATACAGGCTTTTAAAACTGAATATCTCTGGAACTGGTCATAAGTCCAGGGAAAATCACCCATCTTAATTTCCTTCTATCTCCCACTCCGAGCGGATTCTGACACTGCCGAAATCATCTCCCCGATCCGGAAGCACCCGGAAATGATACATCCTATCATGGTGGTCATAAGCGTTTTTTAAAGTCTTATCATAAGCTGCAGCTGAAAACAGGTAATTCCCCTCTAAAAGGGGAAGCTTAGGGATAATAAACCTTACAATCCCCCGATTGGGGATTTTCTCCGGAAGTTTTGTTTCCAATGTATTCGGCCCGTAAATAAGCAGCTTGTACATGGTATTTATTGCTACTCCGAAAATGGGACACTCATCTTTTAAACGAGAAGCATAGGCAATCCTTGCCTCAAAATAATCTCCGGTTTTAAATACCCCCTTTGGCCTCCCTTTTGCATCAACAAAATCAACTGTTTTTATCTCAAGCTGCTTGTTCCCCCACCTTCCTGTTTCAACTTTTGGGGCAGGCTTTTGCGGCAGACGGGTATCTGTCTCAAGCCCTTCTCCGCCTTTTATCAACTTATGATAATGGCCCACCGCTTCTTCAGCTTTTCCTAAAAAAGACATCCGCCCCTCACTTAATATCAACGCCCGGTCACATATCTGGGTAATAAGCTTGGCATCATGGGTGACTAAAAGAATGGTAGCCCCATGTCTGCGGAAAGATAGGATTTTTTCGAAACTTTTCTGCTGGAAAACCTCATCCCCTACAGAGAAGACCTCATCGATTAAAATCACATCAGGCTGGAAAAAGATGATAGTCGAAAAAGCCAGGCGGATAAACATACCGGAAGAATAATTTTTAACCGGGATATTTATAAACTTCTTAAGCCCGGAAAAATCAACGATTTTGTCGAATTGTTCTTTTATGGCAGATTTGGGTATTCTGTAAATAGAGCCGGCCAGAAAAATATTCTCCGCCCCTGTAAGCTCCGGATTTATGGCAGCCCCTAACTCAATAAGGGGAGCAATACTGCCCTTAATGGTTACACTTCCCCGGGTTGTAGGATAAATCCCGGCTATGACTTTTAAAAGTGTACTTTTCCCGGCAGCATTACTTCCAACAATGCCGAAGATCTCGCCCTTTTCAGCTGAAAAACTTATATCTTTAAGAGCCCAGAATTCTTTTTTCTTTCTTTTTTCCTGTTTCGAGAGAAAAAACTTTACTCCAACCGAATCTGCTCTTATCGAATGTTTTGAGTTTTCCATAATCATATTCAGGATAGATGAAAGACAAAATATTTTTCATTTCTAAAGAAAACAAAAACACCTACCGCTAAAGTAAAAACCGTTATGCCTAGAGTAATCCCCAGAATCCACCAGGGGGGAAACTTAGAGTAATAAACAGGAAATCTAAAACTCTGGATAAAATAATAAAAAGGATTCAAAAGGAAAAACTTCCGGTACTGTTGCGGAAAAATATTAACTGTATAGATAATCGGGGTTAAATAAAAAAAAGCCTGGAAAATAATCGCAATAATATGCTCTACATCCCTTACTTTTACATAAAATACGGCCGCAATAAGAGAAAATCCAAAAGAAAATAGAAAATGAAACAGCAAAACAACTGGCAGAAAAAGAAGATTCCAGGTCAAAGGCATATGAAAGATGATCATCAATCCAAAAAGGATTGCAGTTAAGATCAGATGGTCTACATAACGGGCCAGCACACTGGAGAGAGGGAAAAGAATTTTCGGTATATAGACTTTTTTTATCAAGTCCTGATTATTGACAATAGAAGCAGTGGCAATCACTACAGTCTGCTGGATCATCAGCCAGGCAGTAAGCCCTGAAAGGATAAATATATGATAATTTTCGATCTGAAATTTCATGATCTGGGAAAATACCAGCGCCAGGATCAAGAGGAAAAATAGCGGATTAAGGATAGTCCACAAAAAACCCAGCACGGAATTACGGTACCTGAGTTTTAGTTCATTAGAAACAAGGTTCCCCAGCAGCTCTCTGTAGCGGAATATTTCAAGAATATGTTCCTTCATAACTATTCATAAAAAATG